>JAYTZS010000053.1:0-6240 GCA_043741885.1 Bdellovibrio sp.
TCAACACTGTAGAAAACAGCGGTTAGCAAAAAAGAGAATGCAAATAGCAGCAAAAACATAGATGAACAGGAATAAAACAGGCTCTGTGGGCCTTTGCAAGGACTGGAGCGAAATCCTCGACAACGGCGGATTTTGCCGATAAAACCAGGCCACTAAGGACTCTATTTATGAATCAAGATCAGATGCGAGAGCGAATTTTAAACACTTATCCAGATGCAGCGGTCGAAGTGTTCGATTTGACTGGTGGACAAAATCACTGGGAGGTCGCAGTCGAAACCGAAGCTTTTCAAGGTCTCAATCGAATCCAGCAACATCAAGCTGTGATGGCGGTTTTCGCGGCCGAATTAAAAACCGGCGAAGTTCACGCCCTTTCTATTAAAACTAAAATCAAATAAAGGAGTTTCCAATGGCTGATACCAAAGAACGAATCGAGCAGCTTTTGAATCAAAATGAAGTGGTTCTTTTTATGAAAGGAACTGCCCAGTTTCCAATGTGTGGCTTTTCAGCTCGCGCCACAGCAATTTTGCAGGATTTAGGAGTTTCATTTCATGGAGTGAATGTTCTTGAAGACCAAGAGATTCGCGAAGGCATCAAAGCCTACGGCAACTGGCCGACGATTCCACAGTTGTACGTAAAAAAACAATTGGTCGGTGGAAGCGATATTATGATGGAAATGTACGAAACTGGCGAGCTTCAAACTCTAATTAAAAGCTAGAAATCTGGCTGAGAATGAGCCTAAGCATGCGGGACTCGAGCTGTGGCCCGCATCCAGGCGTAGAAAAAAATCGACTCATGTGATTTTTTGACTTTTTCAACTTCTTTGTTGATCCGACGAACCATTTCTTCGCTCACTCGGCCTTCTTTGATCAGCACCTCTTTGGCAGATAGCAAAATCTGGTAGAAATAATCGACGAACATTTTTCTTCTTTCGGGTTCTCTCGAATCAAAGTGAAACGAGCGAACTTCGGTTTGAATATCGGTAAAACCAGCTTGTTTTAAATAATGCCCCAGGCTTCCACCTACAAACGGATGCCCGCCGATAGACCATTGCAGGTCATTGAACTCGAACCAATATTTGAGAAACTCAGGGCTGTAAGGCTGCACGAACAGTGTCTGATTGAAAACTTCACTGCAGTAGATTTTTGCACCTGGCTTGAGATGGGCTTTAACTCGCTTGAGGACCTTCAAAGGATCCGGGACATGCTCTAGAAACCAACAGAGAAAGGCAGCATCTCGTTTGGGCCCTTTCAGTGAAAAAGTCTGGGCGTCCCGCTGGTGAAGAGAAATTCTCTTTTCCTTCACTTCTTTTTTTAGATATTTTTTTGCCACTTCAATTTGAGCTGGCGAAATATCCAGAGCATCAATTTTTAAATGAGGGAAGCGGCGAAGTAAGATCTTTGATTGAGCTCCGACTCCACAGCCAACTTCCAGCAAATGCTCTTTGAATTCCAAATCGATTCCTGAATAAACATAGGGCTCCAAAAATTGAGCCTGGTCGATCAGTCGCTGTTGCTCAATTCTGTCAAAGCCATGGAGGTATTTTATTTTTTGGTTGGTTTTTTGGCTGGTATTTTTACTTACTTTTTTATTCATTTTCGTATTCTACTTTCACCCAGTGTTTACTTACGGCTTGGTACTCTTGGACAAATTTGTCGATGATTTCTTGGCATCCTAAAACTTCATCGATCAGACCAACGCTTTGCCCGGCACTCCACACTGTTTTCCACGTAGGGCCACTTGCGGCTTTTTCCAGTTGCTGCATTCCCAACCAATGAATCAGCGGCACAGCATACTTTTTTGACAAAGCTTGGTTTTTTAATACCTTCAGATACCAAGGGAGATGCAAACCGATTTTCTGAATGTATTCGGTGTTGATCACGGCGGCCGGCGTTCCAGAGAGCCGAGTTGTCATAACAATGTCCTCGGGCCCAGAATCCACCACCGCCTGTTTGTAAGCTGGATCTATTGCGGCTTCCTTCGAGGCAATAAAACGAGTTCCCACGCTGACAGCCGAAGCTCCGAGGGCTAGGGAAGCTGCTAAAGTGCGACCGTTGGCAATCCCGCCTGCGGCGATCACCGGAATGTGCAATTCTTTTTGCAGCCATGGGATCAACACAAATGGTGAGATGGGACCTGCATGTCCACCGGCACCGGCACCCACTGCGATCACTCCATCAGCACCCATGTCTTGGACTTTTTTTGCATGCTCCAAATTTGTAACATCACAAATAACTTTCGCGCCACTTTTGTGAGCTTCAAGTATCACTTGTTTGGGGCTTCCAAGTGACGTGATGAACAATTCGACTCCAGCCTCCAGAGCAAATTTCAGATCAGCGGCTTGTCGCTGATTGCTCTGATTGACAATGATATTTACACCCATTGGTTTGGCCGTTCGAACTTTGATATCTTTTAGGGCCTGTTGATAGGCTTCAATGGGTCGGTAGTTCAAGGCTGGAAAGGTTCCGACTCCACCGGCCTCACTGATTGCAACCACCATGTCGACATTCGAAACTAAAAACATGGGGGCGCCGATAATCGGCAGATCGCATTTCATCATTTCTGTAAATTCAGTTCGCAGGCTTGCCATGATCTGCATTGTGACTGAGCTCTGGGCTTTACACAACTGTTTGAAACTGGTTAAAGTAACAACATGAAGATCAATTTAGCCCTGTGGGACCGAATGCTGCGTTTTCTTTTAGGTGTTATGGCAGCAGCGTGGGCTGTGGCGGGCGGTCCTTGGTGGGCTTTCGGCGGGGTATACTTAGTTCTGACTGCAAGTTGGGGACTGTGTCCTCTTTACGCTTTTTTGAAGATCCGCACGGCTCGAGGCGAAGACCAAAGATTTTCACCATGAACGAATCAGATCCGTCGAAAAAGCAGCACCTGAGCGAGGTGATGCTTGAGCTCAAGGCTGAATACCTCCAAAAATTTCCAGTCAAATTGAAAATTTTAAAAGAACTGACTGAGCTGCGAAGTTGGCAAGAGCTTGAAAATGAATATCATAAGCTCAAAGGCACCGGAAAGACATTTGGTTTTCCAGAGGTTTCCTTGGTCTGCGAAAAATTGGAGGGCCTGGCTCTCACTGAATTTCCAGACAAAACGGAATTTTACTTGCTGGCCCTTCTCTTTTTTGAGGATTTGTATCAAAGTTATCTGCTAAATCAGCCGCTAGATTTGCAAAAAAATATTTTTTCTAGAAGCCTTCTTGCTCTGAAAACCGAATAGGAGTTCAATCTATTTTTCTGCGCTTTGCTTGCATCTTCTTTGCATGTTATTTGCATGTTATTTTTTAGGAGTAAATAGTGGACCTAACCCAACAAATAAGTGAGCTCAGTTTCCTCACCGCCGATCAGATCAAAACAGATTCCGAATCCTTGAAATTCTATGGCCGGGACTGGACCACTTACTTCGATATCAAAGCTTCGGCGATTCTCTTCCCCAAATCGACTGAGCAAGTACAAAAAATTGTTTTGTGGGCGCGGACTCACAAAATCAGCTTGGTGCCCTCAGGCGGACGTACTGGCCTGAGCGGTGCTGCAGTCGCCACGGCCGGCGAAGTGGTGATCTCGTTTGACCAAATGAACCAGATTTTGGTGTTCAGTGAGATGGACCAGGTGGTGACAATCCTGCCCGGGGTGGTCACTGAAACTTTGCAGCGTTTCGCGCAGGAAAAAGGACTTTATTATCCTGTGGATTTTGCAGCTCGAGGGTCTTCACAAATGGGCGGAAATATTGCGACGAATGCTGGGGGAATCAAAGTTGTGCGCTACGGCCTAACTCGAGATTGGGTGGCTGGCCTGAAAGTTGTGACTGGCGCCGGAGAGATTTTGGATCTCAATCGCTCACTTGTGAAAAATGCGACTGGGCTTGATCTTCGACATTTGTTTATCGGTAGCGAAGGCATTTTAGGATTTATTGTCGAGGCTCAGATTCGCCTGACACAGCCACCGCCTCCTCTTCAAGTATTGGTTCTGGCAATGTCTGGCTTAGATTCTGTGATGAAGGTCTTCACCGAGTTCAAAAAGAAATGCACCTTGGTGGCCTACGAAATGTTCTCAGAAAAAGCTTTGAAAAAAGTGATCGAGAGCACAGCCCTTCCCCGTCCATTCGAAACTATCAGCGAATTTTATGTTTTAGTCGAAGTCGAAATGAAAAGCGAGGCCGAACAAAATCAAGTTCTCGAAGTTTTTGAAACTTGTCTAGAGCAAGGCTTGGTGGCAGACGGATCAATGAGCCAATCGGAAAGTCAGGCCAAGAACTTTTGGCGACTGAGAGAAGACATCTCAGAATCCCTTGCCAAATATTTGCCTTACAAAAATGACGTCTCAGTGGCCATTTCCAAAGTTCCAGAATTCATGCAAGATTTAGATGGAATCCTGGCCAAGGCTTACCCGAATTGGGAAGTTATTTGGTTTGGCCACATCGGCGATGGAAATTTACATATCAATATCTTAAGACCCGATGGTTTGAGCAAAGAAAAGTTCGTGGAAGAATGCCGCCGGGTGGATCTGTTGATTTTCGAAGCTGTGCGTGCGCATGGTGGAAGTATTTCTGCCGAGCATGGGGTGGGGTTGACTAAAAAATCTTTCCTGACCTACAGCCGCTCCCCCGAGGAAATCGAATTGATGAAGGGAATCAAAAAAGTTTTCGATCCAGACGGAATATTGAACCCGGGGAAGGTGATTTGATTGGGCAGTAAGAGATTGCTTGAGTGTATAAAACTGGAAATACGAGTGGGGTCTTTTCTGGATCCGTCGGGGTTTTGCGTGGTTGCACTTGTCAACCGGAGCCAGACCGGTCTTCATAAGTCGCGAACTGAGTCGGTGCAATGGCGTGGGTTGGGTGGCGCGACTTTACTTGTGCTTGGGTACAAGCCCAAGTTTTTGATCAGGGTTGGGTTGTCACGTTTTGGGCTGGTTGGTGGCCTTTTTCGAGGAACTGTGGATTTTTGCTTCGCGGTTTTTTCTTTTTTTTTGGATTGATTTCTAGATTGATGTGTCAAGTTTCCGAGACTTATCTTGACAGGTTATTTCGCTCTCTAGCTTTACGCAGGAGAAACGATATTTTTATTTTTAAAAATTTCGTTTACCCGCCTCGAGATTGCTTGAGGGCGAAGGCGCTAAGACGTTTATAATTGCGATTTCATACTCTGATGGGACTGCTGCCAAAACATCAGTAAGATCCCTGTGATATAAATTCCCTACTGGAACTGGAGGGTGGAATCTTATGCAGAAATCTAATTTTACAACATCAAATAAATCCAAAAAAGAACACGGTGGCTCTCTGCTTTCAGGAAAGCGAAAAGGGCGCCGCACACTTTCAACTAAAAATGCCATCCATTTAGTTTTAAAGTCAGATCTGAAAGGTGTATTCAATCCAGGAAATCGTCGATTAGAACAACTGATTCGAAACACAGCTGAGAGATTTCACGTTCGCATCTACTCCACTGCTTTGAACTGGTCTCACATTCACTGTGTGATTAAGATCAAAGACCGTAAAGATTATAATGCTTTCATTCGGGTATTAACGTCCATTCTTGCTTTCAGAATTCGAAAACACAAAAACTTCACTGGCAAGGTGTTCACTCTTCGGCCTTTCACCAGAGTTCTCAATTGGGGAAGAGATTTCAAGAACGTTCTTTCGTATCTAGTGCTCAACCAATCGGAAGCTTTGGGCCTGTTGGTTCGACCGAAGAGGGAGAAAAAGACTCGGAAGAAAACATCGGAATCAAGTCGGACAGCGGGCATGGGATCTTTTTAATTTGAGTGGGCATTTTGTGGGGGCCCGCCTCTCAATCAGGGCCAGACAGGTCTTCACAGGTGGCGATCTTGGTCAGTGCGATTAAGAGGGCGACGACTGCAAGTTAAAATGTGTAAATGATATTCGAATTGAAACCGCCGGCCTGATAATCCAGGTCAACAGTTGTACCAAAAATATCTTCAGTCAGTCTTTGTGTCACCACAGTGTAACCCGCATTGAGAGCTAAATTTCGGGTCAATCGACCAGTCAATCCTGCTTGAATTCCAAGGCCAGGTTTAAATTTTTGAATGGTTTGATTGACTGTCCAAAGCGACGCATTCAGTCCGGCATAAAAAGCAGCCATTTTATGGACTGCCAAAGTTCCGTTGATTTCAGGAACGATCATCCCAAGTTTGGTGCCGTCGGTTTCACTCTTGTTAAATGATTGCACGATTCGTCCGCCCCCTCGGAATCCAAATCCAATTTCAGGGGTCTGATTGT
>JAYTZS010000054.1:0-6229 GCA_043741885.1 Bdellovibrio sp.
CGGGTTAGCTGTCCAGAATTTTATGAGTAGGAAACGAGCGGAATCATTTTTTTAAGCTGTTTTTAAGATTTTTCTTTTTTCAGGTGCTGGGTCTGCATCTGTAGTATTGATCACTCCCCTCTTTATTCCAACAATTTTGAATATTCTTGAGGGGCACCCTACGAGATGAAGTCGAACTTCATCATCAACCACCGCTCCAAGAAGTGCTTGGGCGAGTGGTCGAGCTTCGTTCACAACTCCGTGTGCTCGATCATCTGTCCCGCTAGATATCTGCACTGAAACAACATCATTTGGCTTTGAGAGATCGACGTAGCGCACGACATCACCCACTTGGATTTCTAAATTGTCTTCGGTGTCTTCGAGATGCAAATCTCTACTCTCGGGTACAAATTTAGTTTTTGGTGGCGACTGACGGACTTGAGCCAGTTGATTTGTTTTACTAGACAAGTCAGATTTGGGAGCAGATTCCTCAATCCAAGAGTCTCCCGAAAAGTGATCAGGCTTCCAATTTTCTCGAAGTCCGTTGAGAAAATTAAGCAATTTGTCGGCTTCTTGTTGAGGGCTTCTAAACCAATCAGTCGACCAAATGCGCCATATTCGTCCTCGCCACCCGAGTGATTCTATGATTTCCTGTCGAATTCGATCGCGGTCTCGAACTGACAAGGCAGAATGATAGGTAGC
Source organism: Bdellovibrio sp. (assembly GCA_043741885.1). GTDB lineage: Bacteria > Bdellovibrionota > Bdellovibrionia > Bdellovibrionales > Bdellovibrionaceae > 21-14-0-10-47-8. The sequence continues at coordinate 682 of JAYTZS010000054.1, forward strand.
TCCATCGCATTCAATGGCGGATAGGTAAACCCCAGGGATACTTGGATGCTTTACCGCAATGTCAATCCTAAACCCTGCAACACCTAGTTGGGGCGTGACGTCGTAGCTGTTTCTTTGAAGCATTTCCGCCACCGAAATTTCAAAATCACTATCTGGTTCGTAGTTGGTTTCATGGGCGGTAGCGAGATTACCCGATTGTATATACTGAAGGTACTGACGCAGGGCTCTGGTTCCCTCGGGAGTCGTGCTGTCCAACACAATATCTTCTGGCCTCAAAGAAGTAACAACTAGAACAGAGCGCTTTGCGCGAGTAAAGAGAACATTTAAACGCCGCCACCCTCCTTGCTTACTAATAGGCCCAAAATTTTGCCGAACAGAATTTGAGCCGAGCGACTTTCCAAAGGTAGTAGAAATGATGATTGCATCCCGCTCGTCCCCCTGGATATTTTCCAAATTTTTGACAAAGATGGGTTGGCCCTCAGAACGCCAATGGTCTTGATATTCGTCGGCGTCGCGTGCCGTTCTCAGACGTTCGTCTAGCATTTCAAAGATGAGGTCCCGTTGTTTTACATTTAGAGTTGCAATGCCAAGTGACTCCTTTGGTCGAGTTCTGATATGCTCCAATGCAGCATCCACAACGCGACTTGCTTCACTCATGTTTGTCTGATTTTCGTATACACTATCTGCCAGATAGACGGCCCGCACCCCTAGGCTACCGCCTTGTCCGTAAGGGGAGGGAAAAATAACGAGGTTTCCTCGGTAGAAAGTATGATTCGAAAATGCGATCAAAGAATGGTGCTGCGAGCGGTAATGCCAACGCAAAGAGCGAGTCGGTCTATACTGAGACGAGCACACGTCTAAAATGCTTTCGGCATCCGAAGTTGTAAAGTAATCTTCAGCAGTGTCTCCTTCTTGACTTCCTCGAGAGAAAAACTCAGTAGGTGGAAGCTGTTTAGGGTCACCAACAACCACGAGCTGCCCTCCACGTGCTATGGCACCAATCGCTTGCTCTGGCTTTAGTTGTGACGCCTCATCCATTATTACCAGATCGAATTTGCAAATACCCGGAGTAAGGTATTGTGCAACTGCTTGAGGGCCCATCATGAAGCAAGGCTTTAGAGCCTGAATTGCCTTGCCTGCGCGCGACAAAATTTTTCGGACTGGCATGCGCGGGCGCTGCTGCGGCATTAGGTGATTGAGCAAATACATTTCAGTGCGGTCGTCGACTCTCGAACCACTATTGCCCATGGGCGGAAGGGATTGTTTTACGCAGTCGGCGGCAATTGCTTTTCCGCGAAGTGAAATGATTTCTTTGTCGAGTCGTTTGAATTCTTCTCGGATTTGATGGTGCTTTATACCTGTAAAGCGTGCAAGTTGAGGAATGTTGGCAAAAGCCTCACGGACGACAGCGCTAAAAGAACAGTACGCAAAAGCATCGGTCAATTCTTCTGGTTTTATTTGCCTATTTTCCAAATTCTGAGCAAATTGTACCAGCGAAAGCTCGGTTGTTTCCTTGCGTCGCTGAATATATTGCGACCATGGGATGATGAGATCTCTTTTGCCTACGGCTTTTAGTATTATGACATGCAAAGCAACAGCAAACTCTTCTAAGTCGTCGGCAACTAATTTTTGGGTCCAGGCTTCGGGATTAAATTCTCCAAATTTTTTGAAGAAGAGCACGAAAGACTCGAATTTATGAAACCAAAATAATACCTTTTCTGATTCTGAAATAAGTGACTTGCAAACTTCCAGCGGATGGCCAGCGCACAAAGCGTCTTTTAACTCTGGAGCTAAGTCGAGCTTTTGAATATTCTGAACAACAGAGAAAACTCTTTTGATTTTTGTAATGTCAGTTTCTAATCCAAAAAAAGCATCGCCAAGGAGCTTCTTTAGCTCTGCATCTGAGTGAATTTGAGAAGATAGAATTGAGATTTCCTTCGACGATTCTAACCCGCCAATAAACTGATCAAATGTAGCTTCATCCCGGGACGCCAATTTAAACGATCCTAAGTGCCCCTCAAGGCTCTCGGAAAATCTACGGCAGATCGACAATACACTTTCTGTGAGGCTGCCCTCCTCCGCTTCTTTAATGAGAACAAATGTATTGCGAATCTGTTGAAAAGCATTGATAGCAATTAAAAGATCGTTTTTAATTGTAAAAAAATCGACGCGCATCAACGTAAACTGGTCTGACGATTTATTAAAAGGCTCACCTTTTCCAAACTGAATCCTATCCGACGCATGCTTTAAATCTCTAATCCATTTTGCCAGCACAAGTTGGCTGTCCAATGAAATTTCAGCAATTGGAATTTCTGCGCCGAAAAAAATGCGCCACGTTGGAGATGAATTCCATTGCCCCTTAAGGTCAACGAGTTTTAAAACTTTTTCCAGCTGGTTAAGCCGATTTTCCCAAGAAATCCGTTGCTTTGAGCGCTGAAGATTTTTGTGCAAATTGACAGCTTTGCGCCACTCCCTGTCGAAAATTCGATACCAAGCACCGCCTTGTCGCAGCGTCAGGATGGCGCTTTTTATTTCTTCTTCCTTGGGCAGCAGATCGATGTAAAGAATTTCAATCAAACCATTTTCAATGTCTGCAATATTGGTTAGCATTGAAGTTAAATTTTCAATTGCCTGCACCGCTCCATCTTGACCAATCTGGGGAGTAATAAGGTGAAAAAGATTCAATGGCGCATCGTCAATGAGCCTGACGAAATCTAAAATATGCACCAAACATTGAAGCGACCCATCGTAAGGAATGTTTTTGCTTGAAAAGAATAGCTTCAATTTTGCGTGAGAAGAAGAAAGGCGATTTGTATTTTCCAGAATTTTCAGATGCATTTCTTGAACTTCTGCTTGATTTCCTAAATTTGCGCCTAAGTCCTGACTCGCTCGCTGAAATTTCTTGAGCCCGTCTAAATCGGAAAAAAATACTTCGCTCCGATTTTTTAAAAATGCTTTGACGTCGATTTCAAGCCGCCGCATTTTTTCAAGTTTGTCGGCGAATTCATTTATCACAAGAGATGCTTTTTCAGTTGTCACGCCATACCTGCAAAATCTTGGTACAAGATGAAGCGGCAAATCCAGGTCTATCGATACCATTAAATCGTTGAGTAATAATACATTTTTATTAGTGAACAAACTCAGGAAATTCCGAATGCGACATCTCAATGTGCTAGACAAATTTTTTATTGAGTCGACCCAATTCACCGTCCAGGCGTTTGCTTCTTCGAGTTGCTGCCCAATTTTTATCTCATCTCCCGGAAATATATTTTCGGGATAAAAGCCCCAAAAGGGGCTCCCTGGTTCAAATCCGTCTATCAATGCGAATTGAGAAGCAAGATACCCTAGACAATCCAACTGTCTTTGAAATTGAAACTCAGAAAGTTGGGCCGTGCCGCTGCAACGAAGTTGACTGATCACTTTTTCATCACAGCTCAATTTTTGGCGGTGTTTTTCTGCTCTCCAAATAACCTGATGAAGGGTTAGACCAAAAGAGTCCTGCGGAACCGAATTAATCAGATCAGAGTATGCTTTAAGTTGCAAACGGTGCTCTTCTTGTTGCTTCAAAAGCCGAGGTAGCTCTGGAGATCTGTCAGACCTTAATTCAACTCGTGAGGAAATATCTTCGAGAACTTGCTTTTTGTTTGATTTATTGCTGTGAAGTTCCAAGAGAAAAGGGTTAAGTCCCGCAAGCGAAAGTCGATCCTTGACCACTTGCAGAGCGGCCAGCTTCTCTGCAACAAATAATACTGTCTTGCCCCTGGCGAGACACGCCGCAATCAAATTAGTAATTGTCTGAGACTTACCTGTGCCTGGTGGTCCCTCGATTACTAAATTTTTCTTGTGTAACAGAACATCTATAAGGGCGCTGTGTTGAGAACTATCTGCATCGTATACCAAAGGAATCGCTGCCCCTGGCCCTTCTTCAACGAGGTGTTCATCCGAATGGTCGGAAGCTGTATTTTCGTCGTTCAGACGGCCTTTAAAAATTTCAGATACGATGTGATGATCGAGAAGGCCGTTTTTTGAATCGGACTGGGGCCATTGATCGGGGTCTAAATCCCGTACGAGGAGCATGCCTCCAAAACTCATTAAACATAAAGATGCCCTATATTTTAAATCGAACCTAGGCTGGTTAGCGATAATCTTTTCAATCTCACTAAAATACTCTAAAAGATTTATTTTTTCCTCCGAAAGCTCGGGCAAAATTAAACCAAAGTCATTCTTAAGCTTTAAGCGCAACGAGAGATTTTCCGAAATCTCGTCCCCAGCACACTGTAAGGAGAAATGTTGAATCCCACCGGCATCATTTTTTTGTAACGTAACGGGGAGACTGATTAGGGGAGCCGCAAAAATTTTGTCACTGTCGCGCTGATCTGGAAATTCCAGAAAACCCAAAACCAAATAGAGAGTGTTTGTTCCCGATTCTTCTATAGAAAGCAATGCATCTCGCTCGATCTTCCTGCAATGTTTGGCAAGCTCATCGGAGTACATGAGTGCGCGAAGATTCGTGTGCTCGCTGATTACTGTGTCTCGGGGGAGGTCAAATGAAGTCGACACTCCAGTTGCAAAAGCCCAATCTTTCGGATCGGGCTTTTGCATGCGTCCATTGGCTTCAATCCAGTCAATTCTTGAAGGGTCCTTCAGGCCGACTATATCTATGGATGCTTTTCCTCCGACTTCTACCAATCTGTGAAAAATGGCCGCAGGATTACCTTCAACAAATTGAATCGATTTACCTAAAGAATGTTTAAAATTAATGAGTCGATTTCGGCCAGTGAGATCGAGTAACTTCAGACGAAGCTGCTGCAACGCTGCCGCAGTGTTTAGATTTCCTTCACTCACTTCCCTTTTCATTTAAGTGATCGAGACACGCTGAGGTGGCGCATTTTCAGAAGGTAAAAGGTCATTTTGAGATTCTCCGATCTTGTTGAACAGGGGCCTCGACGCTTAAAAAGCGTTTTCCCAAACATTCGCCTCCTTATCGGCTCAACAGAGCTTATCAACGATGCAAAATCTGCAGCTTCGTTTGACTTTTGGCCAATTGAGCAATTTCCTTGCTCGGCCTCCCAGCCCCAACGGAACGTAATCTTACGGTCTGTAAACTACTACTCGGTTCAGAGGTTTTTTTTGATGGCAATTTCAATTTTTTCCGGCAAACAACAGGCCCGCATAAAAATCATGATTGCGGGTAGAGGTATAATTGGGTTATTTAGACCGGCTGCAGGTTGAACTTTTGGTACAAGTTTGCAGTCGGAGGAAATTCGCCAAATTCACGTCCTGTCATGTGCTTATCGGATGGTCGGAATTCAACCCAATTTTAAATGGTATTGAACAACTCCCGTAAAGCTTTCTTAGGATCTTTCGAATCCAAGATTTGGGCAACCGCATCAAGAATAGATCTCGATTGAAGGTAGCGTTGAAGGCTGCCGCTCGTGAATGCGGCAACCCCGGCTTTTACCCGTTCAAGTTGGAGGGGCAGCGAAAGAAGAAAGTGGTCTACCAACAGGCTCAGGATTACGCCACTGCGTGCTCCATCGATGCCACG
>JAYTZS010000055.1:0-6222 GCA_043741885.1 Bdellovibrio sp.
GAGCTAAAAGCAGAAAGCCGGGTTCTATTCTCAAGTTTCAATCCATTTTCTCTGTACCGCATCGGACTCTTTCTACCAGATATTCCTAGAGCCCTCCTCGTATCTTCCACTGATGACAAAGAAAATAATTTTCTGCTAAGGAAAATGTGGCTCGCTCCGTTTGTCCGATTCCATTGCCTCAATCTCGACCAAGAGATAGTGGATGATGCCAGCATGAAAATCTGGAAAGAGAAAAGAATTCCGATCGGAGTCTGGACCGTCAACGGACAACAAAAGATCCAGAAATACCTTCGCATGGGTGCCATCACCGTGATCACGGACACCGTTGGTTTAAAAGACTGAAGGGCTGGCGGGCTCTTTTTTTTGAAGTTGCAAATTCTAAATTGGAGTAGTCCGCGGCAAGACCTAGAAATTAACTGACCCTGTTGCTTCGCGACCATCCGACAGATGGCATAGCGGACCCTGAGCAGTTTATCGCGAAACTGATTTCTCGCTTTCAGTCAGCTGAAGTTCAGCAGTGGCTGAAAAATGGAGAGGATGGAAAGATTCTCTCAGCGCTGCATGCTGAAGGCGCGGACTGATTGGTTAGTCTCGTCCCGGCCCGGCCCGGCCTTCGTTCATCCTAGTGAATTTTGAGCAGGTCTTGCCAGAGATCATTTTCAGTGTAGAAGCCTTCATGACCAGAGGCCGGAAATTGCCTGTAGGTGATTCGCCTGCCTAAAAGTTGAACTTCTTCTTGAAAAGTCTCAAATGGCACGAAGACATCCTTCTCTCCGGAGTAAAGATAAAATGCCAGTTCAGGATGAGCTGTCAGAGCTATTTGAAGTTGTTCGGGTGCCATAGTGAGATGAGACTGGACGCCTTTCAAAAGATCACTCCATTGATTATTTTCCATTCCCATCAATAGCCGACATTCATTGACCGGCCACTGGCGGGGAGCTTCGCCGTCGGCTTCTAAAAGCTTCTCCACTGTTTCGCAAGAATTCAAATCCGAACCGCCATTTGAAATTTCAACTTGGGAAATGACTGAAGCCGCTAGGCCATTATGGTTGTAAACTCCAAACACATAGGCACGCACAAATTTTTCCAAGCCTGCCATGTTGAGCTTTCCATCCTTCGAGAGCATCGAGCCGATTGACCAATGAAGGGATCCCCAGGAGTTGGAAAATCCAAGAAAAATTGTCAAGGCATCGGTGACCTTCGCACCACAAACTTTGGTCCCGCCGTCGGAAAAGCAAAGATCTTCAGGGATACTGGCCCGCAAATGAGCTAACTTGGTACGGTCGCCAGGGTAGGACTTGAAATACAGCTCGCTGACTCGTTTTTGCGAGTGAATTCTGAGCTTAAGCCACTGAGTTTGATCTTTCATCAGTGAAAAACCATGACTGAAAGCCGCCGCAACAGAGAGGGGAGCGACCAAGGCATACCGGTGAGTGATCAGGCCACCGTAACTCTGGCCGAAGACCTTCCATTTTCTATTGCCACCGAGAATTTTTTCCCGGATCACTTCTGAGTCTCTAACGATTTCTGTTGAGCCATAATGAGTCAGTCGCTCAACTGTTTCGCTGGAGGCGTCGGTCGGGTAAGGATCGGAACAGCCAGTTCCGCGCTGATCGATGTAAATAAAAGATTGCCTGCCTACGTTGATCTGTCGTTCGAGCAGTTGGGCGCTTCCATGGCTGTCAGAGGAGGGACCGCCATTGTAAAACACGACAGGAGTCTGTCCTTGTTGCAAGCGTCCGTAATAAAAAACTTGAATCTGAGTTCCACTTGGATTTTCATAATCTTCTGGCACTGTGACTTTGCCTGAAACAGTCATGCCTTCGACTGGGCTTGCACACAAATCGGAATCTGCCAAAAGCGATTCCACGGGTTGGCCAGTTTGCAGGCTGAAAGCGAGAGCTCTAGCTTCTTGCTGAGAGACTGGCTCCACTTGGATGAGCTGCTCGCTGCGACCATTGTGACAGGCAACGAGAAGTGAAATCAATCCTAGGATAGCAATGCATGAAAAAATTGAACGTGAAGGTCGCAACATGTGCTTCAAAGATTTCATCAATCATTCCTTTGGAAGTAGAATCAGATGAAAGCAGTAAAGTTGCGTTTTTTCAGAATAGCAACTTTTTTGAGTCGATACTTTACTATCGACACTATCGACACTATCGACGCTATCGCCACTACCGGCAATCGTCTAATGACCTTGTCGCAACCACTTTGCTGCGGTCATGTATGAACAAGAAACCGCGGATTTTATTTGAGATCGATTCATGTAAAGTGAGTTCACAAAGATGCGATTCCTCGTTGACCGAAGCTATTTTACTCAAAGTGATGACTGTTGAGACCTTTTCAACTTTAGGATCGCCTTTGATAATGTCTTGCGGCTCAAAAGTTTCATAAGTTGCTAGGCAAGGAGCACTTTCGCCTTCATTGCGATGATCTAACACAGTTACATCCGCCAAGTCAGGAACCAGCACTTTCAAAACGGCAGAGACCAAGCCAGCATTTGAGAGCTTCAGTTTGGCAGTTGAGAGATCCACATTGAGCACTACGCGTCTTTTTGAAAGCACGGTTTCAGTGTTCGGAGCACCGTGAGCTGTGGCACACAACGATGACCGGGAGAAGCAGGAGCTCGAGGACAGAGTCGTCGATAGACAGGATGTCTTATTCCACGATCAACAAACTAAAATCCCAACTAAAGAGCCGGAGGGCGGGCTATCGCTTATTCCATACTGACGAATGCTTCTTCCGTATTCCAAACCCCTGAGAATTACCGAGAGGAAAAAAAGGGCCCGAAGAAAATCAGAAGCTGGTGGGTCTTATCGACCCACTCAATCGGTCAAGTTGGCCTGGCCTCCACTATTTGAGGTTCAACTCCAACCACATCGCTCTGGGTGCAATTATTGAGGACCGAGATTTGCTTTACACTATCTTCAGGAACAACATATGATCAACCTCGTCACTCAACATCGGAGTTACTTATGCTCAGAGCTGCAATTGTATTTTTCGGTCTAGCACTTGTCGCGATTCTCCTAGGAGCAACTGGATTTGCTGGAGTTTCTATGGAAATTGGAAAGCTTCTCTTGTTTGTGTTTTTAGGTCTAGCGGTACTTAGCTTTATTATAAGCCTATTGACCGGAAAAAAGACTAATCTGCTTCCATAATTCCTACGCAAAACAAAAGACAGCAAAAATAATCTACAAGTTCAAAGGAGTATTTATGAATCAAGATTTTTTAAAAGGAAAATGGACTGAAGCCAAAGGCGAAATCCAAAAAACTTGGGGCAACTTAACAGGCGACGAGTTAGAAAAAACCAAAGGAGACCTAAAAGCAATTGCCGGTTTGGTCCAACAAAAATATGGAATCGCACTAGACGAAGCGATGGCTAAACTCAACGGTTTGATTGGCAAGTTCGACGACAAACTGGCTGAAAAAAAGATCGCACTGAAAGACAATCTAAAGGAAAATGGTTCTAAAAACAAAATGACTATTTCTAAAAGCTAAATAAGTAAAAGTTAAGTCAACCAAAGGCCGTCGATTTTTATCGACGGCCATCAGTCAACAATCTAGTTGGTTGGCCGCATCAATAAAAACTAGTAGTAAAAAGAGAAGCTGCCACTCAGTCGAATCGTCGAAGAAACTCCTGTGTTGGCCATATCATATCCTGAAGTCAATCCGATGCCAAAGGCGACTGCGGGAACCGCGAAGAATTTCACTCCCAGTGTGGTGGCTCCTCGCATGTAGGTTTTTTCAATCGACGAGTATTTTTCGAATAAAATCGATTGCGCAAAATATCCTGCCGTTCCACCTTGTTGATAAAAATAGAGGCTAGCAGACGGGCCCATACCGAACCCGCTGTAACCGTAGGGACCATTCTGCCCAGCATAAGAAAGATTTCCGCCGACGGAAAATGAGTCCGCAATAAAATACTCGGCCCGGGGCTCGATTGAATAATAAGCATTTGACGAGCCTGAGGCATTATCCTGAGACCAGCTGAACCCGCCTCCAACTTCAATGTTTCCCTTATTTAAATTAGCAGCGGAGGTCTCAACTGCTGATTTAGCGAAAGCCATCTGAGAAAATAAAATATTAGTTAGAATGGAAGATAGAAAGACAGCTAGAGCGGTGAGCGATAGTTTCATAATTTTCCTTTTTTGAATGAATCATTTGTTCAGGCTTTTTCAGTGTTCAGTGTTCAGTGTTCGATCCGCCGTAGCAGGTCACGACGAACTTTATCCTCGATTTGGCAACTTAGGCAAGCGAGCGCTGTTGCACGGCTAAAACTCTACCAATGAGTCTCAACCTTCAATGAGTCTCAACCTTAGGTTTCGTCTTATTACTGGGGATACAAATTACATTGATATTGAAAGCCCAAGATGGCTGTGCTACAAGTCGGACCTCTATAAAAGGATCTATCCAATGAAAAATCTGCTTTTGCTGGTTGTCTTCTGTGCCAGTCAGAGTCCTCTATGTTCATTTGCTGCTTCTGAGAAACCTGTGGACAATCCCAAGGTCTTACTCGAAGAAATCAAACTTCTTGAAGATAAAAAAAGAATCATTGTGCCGGTGAAAGTAGAAGCAAAAATCCAGTCTATGGTCAGTGCCGATATGGAAGGGCATGTGACTCGGATTTTGAAACCTCTTGGCTCCTCTGTGAAAGCCGGAGAGACAATTCTGTTTTTGGAAAACAAGGACCCAGGGTTCACTTATGCGGCTGTGCCAGTGAAATCTCCAGTATCCGGCGTCGTGAGCCAGATTTGGACCACACAAATGGCCCAGCTGTGGCCATCTCAGAAATTGCAAACATTGGCCTTCGACTTGCTTTCAATTGAACACAGGAGGTTGTATGACCAAGCTAGCCCAGTTGTCTTTTTTATTTTTTATTTTCCAGTGCAACCTCGCGTGCTCGCAATCGAGTGATTCAGCGTTTCCAGGTAACTCGACGGCGCGAAAGAGTGAGACAAAGACTGAGACCGAGAATCCAACCATTTTGGACTCAAGCTCCAATCCGCCTCTTCAGCTGATGCCAACTTTCAGCGGTCGGGCAATGGCATTTAAATACAGTCCTGGAAGTGAGGGGCCAGTGTGGATTCTTATCCACGGATTGGCTGACGATATGGCCAAGTTAGATAAGCTTGCAGAGCTCGCAAGAGAACAGAAAATTTCAGTGCTCCAAGTGGACCTTCAGGGACACGGCGAAACACTGAAGTCCTATTTAAAAACTCACGCACAGTTGCCAGGTGCTTTGGATTATCAGGACAACGTTGCCGACATTCAGGAAATATTACGCAAGCTGCAGGTGAAGGATGTGGCTATCATTGGGCACAGCTACGGCGGGGCCATTGCCTTTGCACTGGCTCAGGAGCTCAACAAGTCGGGAATAGCCAAGGTGCATACTCTGCATATGCTTGCGCCCTATGTTCAGCGAATCGATCAATTTCTTAGAGAGTCTTATTTACCGCAAAATCCTTTGTTCCCCATGGGCTCAAATCTCAACGGATTCTCAGATACCTGGATGGATCCTCTTTTAGCAAAGTACGTCGATAAATCTTACAGGGACTATATTGTAGAAAATTCTTATGGAACAGCTCAGTTAAGCCAAGCTCAGGAAAAGGAAGTCGAGTTCAAAGTTCAAGCAGCAATCCTCAGCACCAAAGGAATTCGCAAATTCGATTTGCTTGACCCTAGACGGCAGGTTCCAGAGGTTGGCGCAAATTTACAAGTTCTGGGCGGAGAAAGTGACACGTTGGTTCTCCCTCGGCAATTGCAGGCTTTTGATCAACGTTTGAGCGAATCCTATCGCAAGCACCAGCTTCAATTTCTAAAAGGCGAAAAGGCAACTCATTTGTTTCCGCGATTGCTGCCGCAAGAGACTCTTAGGCTGATTTTGCAATTTGCAACTTCGCCTTCCGGCGGAGGCTGAAAGCAATCCGAACACAGACTTCCGCTGTGAGAAGAACGACAAGCCATAAATAATCAAACTGCCTTGGGTGCGAATTCCAGTTGTAAACGTCCATTCCGACCGAGAGATAAATTGTCAGTTGAATCAGGTAGGTCCAACCAAAATGTCGGCACCAAGCAAGTTTGCTGATCTGTTTTGTCAACGCTCCAATCAATGGGGCTTGTTTTAAAAACAAGTTGACCTTAGTAATCACGGAAAGGCGTAGCAAAAAAATAAACACCGAGAAGTGTTGCCAAAAAAGAAGTGGCTTGTGGTGAAAAATAAAG
>JAYTZS010000056.1:0-2119 GCA_043741885.1 Bdellovibrio sp.
TTTTGTATTCCCCGTGGACCCTCAATGCGGGCAGCTCTTACATGCCGTTCGAAGATGAAAGAACACTTTTTTTTGATCTCGATTTGATCGGCAGCTCCAAAGATTCTTATCTCCAGAGCTTTGACACCTTAACGGCACAACTGAACGAATCGAAGTTGATTAAAAAAGGCAGGAGCCTTGTCGTCGAGCCTCGCGTGGGGTGGAGGTCAGCCTGGGGCAGAGGGTCGCATGGAACTTATATGGTTGGCGCTTATTTCGAAAACTCGAGATGGGAAGGAGAGTCTGGAAGACTCCACGAAACATTCGGAATTTCCTACAAATGGACTGTCAATTTTTTTATCTTTGATACAATTGAGTTGATGACAGGCATTGATGTCGCTCCAAGCTACCAGCAGTTTCTACTGACATATCGTTAATATTTATATTTGATGTCGACATACTGAGATTTCTCTTTTTCATCCAGCAAATTTGAAATCCCATGAAATTCAAGAAGACGCCGTTTTGCAATTTCGAATATCAGTTTACTTTCCGGAAAGACAAGTCGAAGAAATTGGCTCTTGGGCTTGATGGTGACTGTCAATCGGTCTTTCGTGACATCCATTTCTGGAATTAAAAGAACTTCAGAGACATCAAGCCTTGAAGGAGTCGCAATTTGAACAGTCTGAGTTTTTCCGGACTTCAATTCATCCATATTGTCTTGAATGAAACTCAAGGCTCCTTGAAGAACCATCGCCTGACCCTCGACTTTCACATTTTTTTCTTTCCAATTTTCCTTTGGTGAGTCTCGGTGGGACATTTGGATTGTATGCTCAACCACATTCAAACGAAGTTTGTATTCGTAGAGGTCACGATGATCCAAAAATTGACAATCTGGTAAAAGTTTTGACTTCAAAAAATCTGAATCCAATTCGGCAATCAATTTTGCGTTGCCATCTTTATAGATAGTTTTAGCGTGGGTCAGTTGGCCATTCGTCAAGTCTAGGTCGTGGTACTCAGTGTAGAAAACCTCTCCAGATTTGAGGCGTGCCTCGCCTTCGTAATGTTGATGTCCCACTTGGTCGCCAAAACTTAAAAATGCGCTGAATAGGATGCGATAAAAAGCTGACATGTTTATAGTTTGGCTCAGTTTGCGCCGAAAAGATATCGAAGGCCGGAAAAAGATCAATATGAGAAATGTCTCGTTTTTCGAAATCGCAAAATATTTTCTAAGCCAACGGCTGGTGTTGCGAGGAATTTCCTCTTTCTTACTCATTGTCTTTTTAATTGTGGGTGTTGAAAGTTTACAAAATCTGACTTGGGATTATGTTCGCATTGGATTTCTGACTCTTTCCTTAGCTCAGATCATTCAAGCTCTAGCCGCGACTTTTTTGTCGTATTTTATTTTAGGCTGCATCGAATTTTTGAATCTCAAAAAGATGGGTGTCGAGATCAAATATCATGAGGCTTTTTATATTTCCTGGACGGCAAGTGCGATTAGCAATCATTTCAGCTTTGCCGGGCTCAGCGGCGCAGCTGTTCGCCTGAAACATTTAGAAGAGAGAAACCTCGATGCCAAAAAGGTTCTTTACTTAACCATCCTCAATAGCATTTCTTTATGGATTGGCTATGGAATCACGTTGTTTATCTGTGCTTTGATTTTCTCTTTTCCTCATTTTAAAGTGAATTACATCCCGAGCTCCCTCTCAACCCTCATTCCGATTGGAGCGGGCGCATTTCTTCTTTTGTTTTTTAGTATGTATCCAACTTGGTTCACAAGAGCTGTTGAAAAACGATGGAAACTTCAACTACCGAGCCTGGCCTCAATTTCGCCTCAGTTTATCTTAGCCGCTTTGGACTGGCTGGTTTCAGGCTTTGCCCTTTATAGCTTGCTGCCTCAAAGTTTTGACGTTTCGTTTGGATCCTTTTCGGTGATTTTTCTTTCAGCTCAGCTTCTTGGCGTGATGCTGAACATTCCTGGCGGGATTGGAGTTCTTGAATCGATCATTCTGGCGGTCGATTTTGGTGGGAATTCAATAGAGTTAATGGGTTCGTTGGTTTTCTTTCGCCTTATTTACTATATTCTGCCGCTTGCCTTTTGCCTTTTTAGTTTTGGCTTTAAGCAATTGCGAAAAACCAGTCC
>JAYTZS010000057.1:0-2116 GCA_043741885.1 Bdellovibrio sp.
AAGAAGCCAACCGATCTCTAATACAATCAGTGGGTGAATAAATATATAGGGTTTGTCCCTGCACTTTTTTTGCATCTGGAGTAATTTTAACATCGTCACCAATTCCCGCCGGGCCAAACATAAATTCTACAAATTTATCACAATCAGGATGAGTATAATGACGCCCTCCATTGTTCTCAAAGCCGATGGCACCCATAATTTGGCCGATTTTTCCATGCACATATGTCTTTAAAACAAAATCAAGATCCCCAGATTTATAAGCGCCTTCCGAATAAATAGCGGCAACAGCTCCACCTACCAGAATAGTTTCAATACCATTCTTAGCTAAGTGCCAGCCTACAAACTTCCAGACATCTTCTTCGCTACAGTTTTTCCAGTTCGGTTCTTTCAATTGACAGGCTTACCTTTACGTCGCGGACGGCGGCGTGTTTCAAAAATTTTCTGTCTTTCAGCTAGCGGAATAGCTTCATAAGCTTTTTCAATGATTTCTTTCACTGGCTTACCAAACGGCGACTTGGGGTTAAACGAATAAATTCGAGATCTACCAGACTCTTTAGACACAAGTATCCCCGCCGCCTCGAATCTATTCAGTTGCTGAATGATAGGATTTAAGGCCGTTGAGAAATCTTTAGCTATTGCCGATGCGTGCGATTCGCCATAGTGAAAAATATGAAGCAAAACCTTTTCAGCAGTTTTATTTCCGAATATACCTTCTAACATGTTTTTATTATCTACCAGATTCTAGTCCATATCAACCAGTTTTAGGTAGAAATGGCAGGCCTTCGTGATGCGGAACGAACCGCTTCCTCGAAATCGAAATCAAAACCACATCTCATTGAGATGATTGAATTTATTCATACCGAGCCTTGGAGATCCAAAAATTTCCTCGAAGAAAAATACGTCAAAAATGGCCGTTCTATAGCCCAAATTGCGCAGGAAATTCTTTCCTCGCGAGCAGCTGTCAGAGACGCTTTGATCGAGTTTGGAATCCCACTGAAGCAGCAAGGAAAGCCAGGTTTGAGACCCGCGCAAGTTCCTTACGGCTACAGAAGATCGGACGGTTTGCCGGTGCCCCATCTTGGCGAACAGCGGGCATTCAGTCGGTACGAAAGATTTGTGACTTTTTGACGAGCGTCGGTGTTCCCACAAAAAACCAAGGCAAAGGCTGGCAGCCCGAGATGATTCGTAGAATTTTGACTTGCGGAGTTCAAACCTAGCTCCTTGTGATTTAATCGGTTAGGATTCTTGGCATGTCAGTAATTGAAGGCGATCAGCAGCTTCTCGAAAAAATACCCCAGCTTCTTGAATCTAAACTCGGACTCAGGAATGCTGATTTCAAGGTCATTTCTTGGGTGCCACTACTTTATCAGGGATGGGAACTTGATCCTTGGGCTGTTCTAATTCGTCTTTCTAGCCGCAAAAAATTGCTAATAATAACGGATCATGGCGCCCTTAAAATTGAGGACGAACCAGAAAATTTCTTAAAAAAATTTGAAAACAAATGTAACGCTGCTGCACTAAAATGCTTAGAAACTCTAAAAGAATTAAGAGATTCCACAAAATGAAAATCGGAGTAAGCAGCTGTCTTCTAGGAACAAAATGTAATTTCAACGGCTCTGATCTTTTAAGCAATGGTGCCCCCTAGCAGACGAACTTCGAACTGACTTAGCGCAAAGCGCAAAGCACTTTGCTGCCAAGTGATTGATTTAATTTAAATTCCAAGAGGCCATGGAGAACAAGATCTTTGTTATCAAAGCTTGTTCTCTACCTGGAGAACGGTTCTCCAGTAATGCTTTATTTCTGCTCAAATATTGGAGAACCAATAGCCCAAACGTAATCTAGCGTTGCGTAAGTTGGTAAAATACAGCTTCCTTGCTGGCTTCATCCAAAACTTCGCCGCCGGTTAAGGTTATGGACCAAAGTTTAGATCTGTTTTCGGTAACAGGAATTGCCTGGCAATTCATTAGTGTTTCATCTTAAAACGATTTACCACCGTCTAGATGTTAAACGGTTAAATTAACTTTAGATTTTGTTTATTCATCCGATATGGCTAGAGATGATTACACACGTAAAATCCTTCGCATCATTAGTGCTTATTATTGCTCTGATGCTTATG
>JAYTZS010000058.1:0-2115 GCA_043741885.1 Bdellovibrio sp.
AATCAGACCCTCTTAGAGAGTTACTTGAAAGTTTACCAAACAAGTGCTGATCCAAAGGTCATCGAGTCCATTCGGGCACTCGAGGAAGAAATGCGAGATGCAGCCAACGAGAGACAGAGCTTCGGTTTGGTTGCGACAGCTCCGGCCTGGATGGGTGGAGAAGTTTTGGGAACCTTCCGAGTCTACAATGGAGTCCCGACTCACACTTTAACTCCCGCTAATTTGCCTCTGGAATATAATCTAGCCAAGAATGGAATCTTCACCAAGGTCAGCAAAGAGCTCAAACTCCTACGTGAGGAAAATCCAAACGCCCTAATTTTTGAGCTCGGGCGGCTGTCTATTCATGGAAGTCCAGAGGCGACTGAAAGAACCAAGGCTCTTCTCGATTTGTTTCTATTGAGAAAGTATTTGGATGTTTTACCTGATGATTCTTTGTTCTACGCTCAATGTGCGACAAAACTATTGGCAAGAGCCAATCAACAGCATTTTGGTTTTGAAATTATTGAAACGGTGGAAGTGCCTGGCAAGGGAACCCAATACATTCTGAAAGCCACAGCTGCAAAAATTCGCCAGACTTTTGAGAAAAGATATGGCCTAGCTCCGCGAGGAATTCAAATCCTTCATCCGCAGTAGCTGGCTTGCCAGATGCAAACAAATTTCTTTTTGTTGCTGAAAGAAAACTGCGTCTCTCGAGGTTGCTGCCCTCATACAGCCTCCCATGACGAGCATATGGATCTGTTGGCTCAGTAAATCGGTGTCGCCTGCGTAGCCATAAAGCTTCATTCCCAGCCCCTCATGAATCAATCCTAAGATTTTTCTTTGCGCTGACTCAATAAAACTTTTATTGCCAGTAGTTGAAAGTGGAATTTCGGTCGTGCAGATGTAATAAAAATGAATGAGAAAGCTTGCTTGCACTGGATGAGTTTCAAACGCATCAAACTGAACTCGAATATAGGATCGCACGGGATCAAAATCAGGGAGGCTTCGATCCTTCATCATTTCCTGATTGATCCATTGAAAGCTCCGGTTGTTGATATAATCCAAAGCCACTTGCGCTAACGTCAGACCCTTCATCTGGAAATGGTAGCGAACACTGTTCATGGCAACGCCACTTCGCTCGGCAACCTTTTGCAAGGTAACGGCCTCGGCTCCTTCTTTCCGACAAATCTCGAGAAAGGTTTGCAGAATTTTGTCTTTTAAATTCTCTGCTGAGGCCTCGTGCGGTCTTCCGGCTGTCCTCTTCAAAGGCTTTTTATAATTTTTATCATCCATAAAAGCTAAAGTTTCCAAGCGGTTATATGATAATAGTTGTTAATAACAATTTTATAGTGGAAAAAAACAATAAGCAAGTTTATATTAACGCTGCGTACCAATATAGAACGAATCTGGAGCGAATCCAGAATAGAAAAAAATAACCCTAAGGAGTTTTTATGAAAAAGTATCTTCTCTCGTCTCTGTTGATCTTGGCTTCCACAACGGCCTTCGCTGACTGCTTCAACTTCATAAACGGAAAAGGACCTGACCGAATTGGCAACTTTATGTTTGGCGGAGCGGCTGAGGGAGTGTGCATTCAGGCGACCTCAATCCGCTTTTATGACAGCCAAGGAGATCTGGCTGAAGCCGGCGGGCAATCAGCCGGCCCCATTTTGCAGCTCGACGTTGGAAACATCAACGGTGAAAATGTTGATTTGCGCGGGACCGAAATCGAATTCGCCGTTAAATCCGATGGGCATTCGCCCATTTCAACAGGCGTGCTGAACATCCAAGCCGGAAGAGACTTTCCTCAAAAATATTTGATAATAAAAGCTGAGTAAGAAATCTAAAACTCGAATCGAATCGAATCGAATCTCGAATTAATTCGAATCAAAACCATAAAAAAATATCGGAGAACTTTATGACTACTCGACAACATTTGAAATTGAAACTGAAACTGATCTCTCTCTGCTTGATCGCGGCGCCTTTTGCTCATGCTGAGTCTATGAATTGGAGCATTGGAAACATTGAAGGCAATATCGAAACCCGCAGCGATCTTAAGCTTGATAAGGCTCAAGCTGTGGCATCTTGCCATTACTGCGAACTTACTACCTGTGCTGGCGGTCCTACTGTTTCGACTCA
>JAYTZS010000059.1:0-6159 GCA_043741885.1 Bdellovibrio sp.
TGGTGCCCCGGGCCGGACTTGAACCGGCACGACCCATTCCTGGAATCTCAGGATTTTAAGTCCTGTGCGTCTACCAATTTCGCCACCGGGGCAGTGGAGGGAGGGAAAGTTGAATTGGTAGAAAATCATTGAAATGAGAAAAGATCAATTTCAGATCAGATGCCCGGAAGCTTTGGCGCTGGCGTCAAATTCCACTTAGCAAGCAAACTTTGAAAATCTGCAGGGGCGGGTGCGGTCATTTTCATTTTTTGCCCGGTCAATGGGTGAGTGAATTCTAAGCACTGGGCATGCAGCATCAAGCGCGGAACCTGCGTGTCTTTCCCGCCGTACAAAGAGTCGCCTAAAATTGGAGCACCCGAGTGCAGCAGGTGGACTCGGATTTGGTGGGTGCGACCGGTTCTTGGTATGGCCTCTATCCAATGCGCTTGTGGGCTGGTCGCCAACAGTGAAAAGGCAGTCGATGCAAAATCTCCACCTGATTCCGTGCGGAACATTTTCACCGATTTGCCATCTTTTCGTCGGGCCACCAAGTGATTTTCGATGCTCCAATGAGGCAACAGCAATTCCGCCGGTTTGCTAAGCGCCCAATAAGTTTTTGCAAAACCTTTTTCTAAACCATTGCCGCGAAACATGTCGGTCAGGGGGGCATTGGCTTGTTTGCTTTTGGAGAATAAAATCACTCCCGAGGTGTCTTTGTCCAAACGGTGATGCAGGAAAATAGTCTTGAATTTTGTTTGCAGCAAACTGAATAAATCTTTTCGTTTCTTGTCGACGGTTGGCTGCGACGGCAAGCCGGCGGGTTTGTTCACCACAACTAGAAACTCATCTTCAAACAGAATTGGAATGCTTTCAACGAGTTCGGCTGACATGCGGGTTTCCTTGTAAATAAAAGCGGAGTGGCCATAGCAAAGCCTCTTGGGCGTAGGGAACACCAATTCTTGGAGTTTTGACAAGCTGAGATTTCTTCAATTGGAATCCGTCATCTTCGATCCACAAAGTAGATTCAGTATCAAACAAAGCCAAGCCATCCTGGTCTCGGGTGATCCCCCAAGCCCTGCAAAGTTTCCCTGGTCCATTGAGTTCTGGTTTCGTTGTGATTGCTAACTGCCCGTGCTCCTCTAGGGGCGCCAGTGCGCGAATCAGCACAGCTTCAGGCTCTTGTCCGTTTCGGGTCACCACATTCAGGCAATTGTACATTCCATAGATCAAGTAAACATAGGTATGGCCCCCGGATAAATACATGCTTTTCACTCGCTCTGTTTTTCTGTAGCCAAAAGTGTGACAGGCACGATCGGTGGCTCCTAAGTAAGCTTCAACTTCAACAATTCGAGCTTTCAAGATTTTTTGTTTTGTTTTCTGAAAGCACAGAATTTTGCCAAGTAAATCTTTAGCAACCAGCTCTGTTTTTCTTTCGTAAAAGGCAGATGGAAGTGGGTTTTTTGGAATGCAGTTGATGTCAGATTTTCTTGGCATTGTTCATTTAGGAATTGAACTAAATCTTTGTCAAGAAACTCTAATTTCTCTTGAGTCTATTGACTTGACGAGGCCTTTTTCTCACCCATCTTTGTTGTTACCAAGGAGGGGTTGTATGAATTCTCTTTTAAACAATTGGATGCATGAAGTGGATGACATGGTTCGATCTTTTTCTCCGACGTTTTTAAATCCTGCCAATGAACATGGGTGGTTTTCTCCTCCAGTAGATATTTTTGAAAGTGAACAAGAATATCTATTTCAGTTTGATCTGCCGGGATTTAGTGAGAAGGAATTGAAGTTGTCAGTGTTGTCGAAAGAACTAAAGATTTCCGGAAATCGAGTTCAGCGGCAGCCCACACCTAAATCTCAAGATCAGCTCAAGAGCGCAAACGACAGCTCCCGAGCCCATCGATCGGAAAGGTTGTATGGAAAATTTGAAAGGTCTTTTCTATTAGCGGAGGAAGTGGACGCAGAAAAAATTGAGGCTGTGTTTAAAGACGGTGTTTTGGAAGTTCGAGTGCCCAAAGCCAAGATGGCAGCAGCGGCTCATCAGATACCAATTCGCATTGATCTTCGGTCGCATTAAGAATTCGTAGTCTATACAAAGATCCTCCTGCGAAAGCCTGGGCTTTGAACCCAGGCTTTCCAATTTGCCGACAAGAGCTTCATACGAGGGACCGAGATGTGAGGAACGGTGTGCCGGGAAAATGCGCTGAAGTTCAAGACAAACATGATTTTAAAAGTGGCCATGCTATAGCAATCTTTAATCATTTACAAAATTCAATCAATCGATTGAAAACAGCTTGCTTCAATCAATCGATTGAATTAGTCTGAGTCAATGCAAACCAAAGGTAAAAAAAATGATGCTCATCCTTCAGGACTGGAATTGTTGCAAGTTGATGAGTCGGCTCGCTCCCGAGTCCTTCAAGCCGCGACTCGACTGTTTGCTGAACGAGGATTGGAAGGCACCAGCACCCGGGAAATTGCTCGAGTGGCCGATCTAAATATCAGTTTGATAAGTTACTACTTCGGCGGCAAAGAAGGCTTGTACAAAGCTGTGATCTCAGAATTTGCCGATGAAGCCAGCGGAGGTATACACAAACTGATAGATGAATTGGACCTCGAAAATCTAACTAAAAATTCTTTCCAGATTGCCATGCGTACTTTTCTCGATGGTTTTGTTCCACTGAAGTTTTCCCAACCAGAAATTAATATTCTTTTGCAAAGAGAAATGATGGCCGGACTGCCACACGCCAAAGATGTGTATGAAAAGGTATTTTCAAAAATATTTGAGCGAGTGGTTTCTCTTTACCAGCAAGGCCAAGAAGCTGGAATTGTCAAAAAAGAGCTAAATCCGTCTATCATCTTTTTGTCACTGATCCATTCGACGGACATGTACATTCATGTCAATCACTGTTCCGTTCGTCCACGGCAGGCGATCCCGCAACTGCCGCAAGATATGAAAATTTACATTGATCAGATTTACCAACTTTTCGTTGAAGGTGTGCTCCTATGACTGTATTCCGAAAGACAGATGTCGAGACGATAGTAGGTTTTATTTTTTGTTTGATTTTTCTTGCTCCGCAGGTGAGCTCGGCCCTCACTTTGAATGAATATCTGAGTTTGGTGCAAAAAAAGAATAAATCTTTTCTCTCGCTTCAGGCTTCTGTTGAAGCGGCCAATAGCCGCTACGAACAAGGAAACTTGGATCTTTCGCCAGTTCTCACGGCCTCTGAAAATTACCTTGATGACAAATCGCTTCAGCAGTCTTTTGCTGGGGCTATCACTCACACTCAAGTGCGGCAGTCGGTGTTGGGATTTAGCAAAAAGTTTTCCACGGGGACGACGGCGACGGTTCAGGCCTCCGTTCAAGCCACTAACATCGAAGGAAGTTTTCAGCCGGCTGGTGTTTTTTCAACCGAACAGCACACGGGGACCTTGGCTTTCACTTTGTCGCAGTCCCTATGGAAAGATTTTTTTGGCCGCTCGACAGAGCTTCGCTGGCAGCGGGAGCAATCTCAACAGAGATCTGAAAAGACTTCTTATGATTTGCAGGCTCGGCAAAATTTAATTCGGGCAGAGTCTGCTTTTTGGGATCTGCTCTATTTGCAAACAGAGCTGGGAATCCGCAAAGCCAGTCTTGAACGAGCGCGCAAGATATTGGGCTGGGTCAAAAGACGAGAAGGCAATGGAATTGGCGACCGAGCCGATGTTCTCAATGCGGAAAGCTTGGTCGCGGTTCGAGAACTTCAGCTGATGAACACTCAAGATGATTTGATTGCTGGACAAAGAAATTTTGCCGATCAGATTGAGCTCGCGCCGGGTGAGGCGATTCCGCAACTGAATGCAAGCTTGGAAAAGGCAAGGCCACTTGCCGAACTTGTTCAGGGGAATTCAGGAACCGTCATCAGGCTTGATGCTTATTTGGCCGTGCTCGAAGCTGAAGTTAAAAAAGTGAATTCACAAGAGGCCGCTGAACGAGTTCGCCCTGATGTGAATATCAATGGCCAGTACAAAACCAATGGATATGACACCACGGATTCAGCTGCGGCCAGAAGAATGACCGATCCCGACCATCCGGTTGCGGCAGTTGGTGTCACTTTCTCTTGGTTGTTGGATTGGGACAGCAAAAATTCAGTTCGAGAGTCAGCTCAAAAAGATGCCTTGGCGGCCGCTCTGAAAAAGGAAAGATTCCTGCGGGAAAGCGAAACCAGCTGGAGTGAAATCAATCGCAGATACTCGGAGCTAACGGCTAAAATCGCAGCTGCGCAAAATATCAGCCGGATTCAAACTGCAAAGGCTGCGGCAGAACGAGATAAATTCACTAAGGGGCGATCAATCACATCCAATGTGATTTTAGCTGAGCAAGATGCGGCTGAAGCGGAGCTGAGTTTAACCAAATTAAAAGCTGAACAACGGAAACTGGAATCACAGGGGCGACTCTTTGTGAAAATTCAGGAGGGCACATGAATTTACCTGCGATTGCCATCAAACGGCCGATCTTTATCACTTGCATTGTCAGCCTGATGTTGGTGCTTGGGATTATTTCCTACAACCGAATGAGTGTGGATTTATTTCCTGATGTGACTTTCCCCACCATTTTTATTCAAACGCTGTACCCAGGAGCTTCGCCACAGGATCTAGAAAAACTAGTGGCCAAGCCCATGGAAGACGAGCTGGGAAGCCTTGGGGGGATTGATAAGATCTACTCTCAGAATGCTGAAGGTGTTTCCACCGTCACGATGATGTTCAAAATTGGAACTGACATTAAGGACCTGGAGCAACAGATTCGCCAGCGCTTAGGAAGCATTCGAAACAAGCTACCTTTGGATATCAAAGAGCCTGTGATTCGAAGATTTGATCCGGCCGATCAGCCGATTGCCCAGTTGGCTGTGACCAGTTCGTTGGCACCAGCTGAGCTTTACGATCTTGTAGATCAGACAATCAAAAATCAATTTGAAACGGTTCCTGGAGTGGGCTTGGTTGGAATCATCGGCGGGCGGAAAAGAGAAATTCATGTCCTAGTCGATCGACAAAAGCTGCAAGACTACCAGCTCTCTTTGCTGCAAATATCTGACAAAATTAAAAATACTTCCAAAGACGTCCCAGTTGGAAAACTTGAAAATGCAAAAAATGAAACTGTGGTTCGTGCCAATGGCGAATTTGAATCGATTGATGCCATCCGTAACGTCAATATCAATTTTTTAGGTTCTGATCAAGCAGTCAAACTTTCCAAAGTCGCCCAGGTCTCCGATGGCTTGGAAGACGAGACCACAGATTTCTCCTTCAGTTCCAGGGAGGATAAATTTGAGCGAAAACCATCCATCTCTTTGAATATCTATAAACAATCCGGCTCTAACACGGTGAAAATTGTCGATTTGATTCAAGCCAGAATCTTAAAAGCCAATGAGCTTTTAAAAGCTCGAGCCATTGATGCCAAAGTGAATTTAATCCGAGAAAATTCGCGGCCGATCCGACTGAATATCGCCGATGTACGCGAATCAATTTTGATTGGTATTTTTCTGTGTGTTTTGGTGGTTTTTGTCTTTTTAGGATCAGCCAAATCAACTTTTATCACAGGTCTCGCTCTGCCGAACTCTCTGCTCGGTGGATTTGTTATGATGTATTCCATGGGATTCACCATCAACATTTTAACTTTGCTGGCCCTGTCGTTAGCGGTCGGACTGTTGATTGATGACGCCATTGTGGTCCGAGAAAATATATTTCGTCATATTGAGATGGGCAAATCTCCAAAGCAAGCTTCTCTTGAGGGAACCAAAGAGGTCGCTCTTGCGGTGCTGGCAACAACACTTGTGGTGATTGCTGTTTTCGGGCCGATTGCTTTTTTAGATGGAATCATTGGTCAATTTTTTAAGCAGTTCGGATTGACTGTGGTCTTCACCATGCTGATTTCATTGTTTGATGCCTTTACAGTGGCCCCCATGCTGTCGACTTATCTGGCAACCAAAGCAGATCACGACAAAGGCAATGGTCTGATTGCTCGCTTGCTCAAAGCTTTTGACCGATTCCAAACTCGACTTGAAAATGTTTATGAGAAAGCCGTGCGATGGACCTTGGGTCATCGGGGCATGGTGCTCCTAGGAGCCTTGCTGATTTTTATTAGCAGTTTGTTTTTTGCCGCTATCATTCCCAAAAACTTTTTGCCACCGCCTGACAATGGAGAAT
>JAYTZS010000060.1:0-6139 GCA_043741885.1 Bdellovibrio sp.
GTTCCGGCTCGATCACTGGACTGCTCTGCAGGCTGGGATGAGAGGTTGGATTTTTTTTCCATTCAGGGTTCTCCGATGATTCAAAAGCTTCTGGATCGATTCCGATGGCCCAGGCGCGGTAGGCGGCATAAATCTCCTCAATCGCTGCTGGAGCATGCACGGGTCCCACATGAATTGTCAACCGGCCCGGCTTTGCAAACAGTGCTCCTTTCGGCCAAAGCTTGGTGTTTCCTTCAAGAAATAAAAATAAAATGGGGGTGTTGGTTTTTTCTGCAAAGACGCTGACTCCGCGCTTGAAATCATGCACTTTGCCATCTTTGGAGCGAGTTCCTTCAGGGAAAAAAATCAACCACATTCGGTCGAGGCTGGTAAGAAGACTGATAATCAAATTGATTGCCTGGCTTTTTTTATCTTTGCGATCAATCGGAATGGCGCCTAAGCAATGTTGAGAGAAAAAGGTAAAAAGAAAATTTGTAAAAAAATAATCTTTGGCAGCCGCGATGAAAAGATGTGCCCAATAGCGAACTGGAATCGCAGTTGCAATCGCCACAGCATCCAGATGACTCCCATGATTGGAAACAATAAGAAGCTTTGGATTTTCACGGTAGATCTGATGGAAATCACCCTTCACTTTGAGCCGTATATAGGTCTGAAAGAAAATGAATTTCAACAAAAAGGCCCAAGTGTATCTGAAGAAAATACTGACCAAATCCACTTGCCGAGTGAACAAAGGCAAATGCTTCAAATAAGTCGGAAGCTTGGTCCACTGATCATTGTCATAGTCCCAGTCTTTCACAGGTGGACCTCAGGCAAGTAAAGCATGGCATAATAATAAATTGGGGCTACAAAAATCAATCGATCCATTCGGTGCAGGAAATCTCCGCGGCCTAAAATAAACGCGCCGACGTCCTTGATTCCAGCATCTCGTCGAACCACAGCCATCAGCATGTCACCGATAAAACCACCAACGGATGCGATCAAGCCAGACACCAACCAGTAACGCTCCGACCCATTGGATAAAATATTCCTCATGGCAAAAGCCACTGCAATTGTCAGCAAGGCGGAAACAGCTGTGCTTTCCAAAGTTCTTTTGTAGTCAATGCGATCAAACAGTTTGTATTTTCCAATGTAGCGAGAAATTGCCAGGTTCGTATTGTCACAAAATTCAGTCAGGATCACCAAGTACATCACTTGGTAGACTCCCTGATCGAATTTTAGGATCAATCCCAAATGCATGAAGGACCAACCTAGAAAAACGAAGGCCAGATTTGTCAGAGAAATGTACTGGATCATGCGTTTGTAATTGTTGCGCAAAAGCGGTACGAGACAGGCCGCTCCCAAAACAATCATTGGCAGAAGATTGTACAAATCAATTCGGTCATGGGAAATTGTCCATCCCAAAGCAATGATTCCAGCATAGCAAATAAGAACAAAATAACTGCGATGGAACATTCCCATCAGTTGAAAGAAAGTTTTGGCCCCAAAAATGGCCAAAGCAGTCAGCCCGATCAATGGCCAAGGACGAGGGGCTCCGAACATCAAGAACAACATCGGAGCGACCACAATCCAGCTCTTGATGCTGGCCCAGGAGACAACGAAATAATAATTCTTACGGCGGAAAAAGTAGACGAAAATTCCTGAGATGAAAATAAAACTGATGACGATCAAAGCAGTTTCTCGGTAGATAGGGGATTCCCAAGCGCCTGCCATATTAGCTCCTGACCGAGATCTGGTAATCTTTGATTTTTTTATACAGGCTGCTGCGTGAAACTTTCAAAGTCTCAGCTGCCGAGTCCACATCTGGGTTTTGCGAGAGGAACTTTTGCAACACATGAGCTTCATATTCTTCGAGCAAGACTGAAAGCCCTTTTTTAAAATCCAGAAACTGACCCGCTTCCGCTGAACTCAATAAATAATCCACATCTTGCTGGCGAATGAATGGCAGCGGGCAGGTTAGTGCCACTTGCTCGCAGACTCGTTTCAATTCACGCACGTTCCCTGGCCACAGGTAAGTCTCTAGGCCTTGGATCGCCTCTTCTGAAAATGTTTTGTTGGTTCGGGGCTTTTGCTGAGTCATAAAAAAATCGGCTAGAATTTTGATGTCTTCTTTTCGCTCTCTCAAAGGAGGGAGAAGTATTTTCTTTCCGCTGATTCGAAATAGCAGGTCCTCTCGAAATTTGCCTTGTTGCACGAGCTCGAGCAAATTCTGATTGGAAGCGCAGATGACTCGAGCCTGAACATGAATTGAATCTTTCGAGCCTACTTTGCGAACTTCGCCAGTTTCTAAAAATCGCAAGAGCTTTACCTGCTGAGCCAAGGGTAAAGCTTCAATCTCATCTAAGAACAGATCTCCACCATGAGCTGCTTCGGCTAAACCCACCTTCATCTGCTCAGCTCCGGTAAAGGCTCCTCGAACATGTCCAAACATCTCAGACTCGAACAAGGTCTCTGTGATGCTAGCAACATTGACCGTAACGAAGGGCTTCGACATCTCCTGCTGATTCAACAGGCGGAACACCACTTCTTTTCCAGTCCCAGTTTCACCTTCAATCAGGATCGGGCCCGGCTCGCCGCGCAGGAAGGCGATGGTTTTTTTCACCTCTTGAGATGCCACACTATTTCCCACCCAACGGATTTGATTCTGATGGCCTCGACTGTCCAGCTGTCGCATCATCCACACGGCTTCAATTTTTTCTAAAGTGGCCAAAATTTCATCGGCAATCAAAGGCTTTGCCAAAAATTTTTGCGCTCCATTTTTTAGACATTTTTCCATCAACGAAAGCGAAAGATCGCCTGACATCGCGATGATTTCCATTTGTGGATTGGTCCGAAACAATTGGTCAATCACTTGCGGTCCTTCTGCAACTTGCAAATTTCCACTTAAATGCATATCGACGAAAGCGGCATGACACATAATCTTTGCGTCGAGCAGTTTGGGGTTTTGCACAGCCGTCATTTTCCAATGCTTTGGCAGAAGCAGTTTTAACGAATCAATAATCAAGGAATCGTCATCCACAACCAGCAAGTGATAAAGTGCATTTGAAGTCATATTGTTGAGTCTGGACTCTAGAGATGCAATTGACGAGCGTTTTTGCGTGACGTTAAAGTTGAAAAGCATTGAGTCAGGTTCCAACTTCGGCTCAACATGTGCCTTATGAAACCCATGAAGATTCTGCTTGTCGAAAATATCCATCCAGCGGCCAAAACTCGTTTAGAAGAAGAAGGCTTTTCAGTTGACCTCAAGACTGACTCACCCAATGAGAAAGAGCTGATCGAGATGATCCGGGGCTATCATGCGGTGGGAATCCGTTCAAAGACCGAGCTCACTTCCGATGTGATTGCCTCTGCCAAGGATCGGATCACTGTTGGTTGTTTTTGCATCGGCACCAATCAAGTTCAGCTCACTT
The DNA here is from genome assembly GCA_043741885.1 of Bdellovibrio sp. Classification (GTDB taxonomy): domain Bacteria; phylum Bdellovibrionota; class Bdellovibrionia; order Bdellovibrionales; family Bdellovibrionaceae; genus 21-14-0-10-47-8. The sequence goes on from JAYTZS010000060.1 coordinate 3,408, forward strand.
CAGCCAACACACACGGAATTCCAGTGTTCAACGCTCCCTACAGCAACACTCGAAGTGTGGCCGAGCTGGTGATCGCAGAGATGATCGCACTTTCCCGCCAGCTAGGAGACCGCAACACTTTAGCTCACAAGGGCGAGTGGATGAAGTCCGCTGAGGGAGCCCATGAAATCCGCGGCAAAACTTTAGGCATCATCGGTTACGGACATATCGGCTCTCAAGTGAGTATCTTAGCCGAAGCTTTAGGAATGAAAGTTCTATTCTATGATGTCATCAAAAAACTGCCGTTAGGAAATGCCTCGGTCGTCGGAAGTCTCGGAGAAATTTTAAGTCGCTCAGATTTTATCAGTCTGCACGTTCCTGAGACAGCAGAAACCAAGGAAATGATTTCTTCTCTCGAGTTGGCCTTGATGAAAAAAGGCAGTCACCTCATCAACGCCAGCCGAGGTTCCGTTGTCGTGATTTCAGACCTAGTCGAAGCGCTCAAGGCTAAGCACTTAGCAGGTTGTGCAATTGATGTGTTTCCACTGGAGCCTTCCAGCAATAAAGATAAATTTATTTCTCCGTTGCAAGGTCTGCCGAATGTGATTCTCACACCACACGTGGGCGGAAGCACCGAAGAAGCTCAGTATGCAATCGGTTTGGAAGTCGCTGAAAGTTTTATCCGCCATTTAAAAATCGGTTCCACGTCAGGCGCCGTCAACTTTCCCAACGTCGATCTGCCAGTGCAAAAGGGCACTCACCGAGTGCTCAACGTGCACCGAAATGAGCCGGGAGTGTTGGGTGAAATTAATGGTTTGGTTTCGCAGGCGGGTGCTAACATCCTTGCGCAGTATCTGTCGACAGATGCGAAAATCGGCTACCTTGTCATGGATATGGAAAAAGCCAACGCTCAGCCTCTGTGCGAGGAAATCACTAAACTTCCGCGGAGTATACGGACTCGAGTTGTTTACTGAGGGAGAATTCATATTGAAGAATTCGTAATAAAGAATTCTGCAGTCGAGTTGCAAATGTGCACCTAGGCACCTTCAATTTAGCTTGTCTTCTTTCGTCGAGCAGAAGTTTGAACCAACGCCTCTGCAGCGATCCGACCTGATAAACAAGCTCCGTTCATAAAGCCTTGAAATTTTGTGGCGACGTGCTCGCCAGCGAAATAGAGCTTGCCGCTTAATTCGACCTGTCCGCCGATGCTACCAAAGCGTGAAAGTTGATGGGGCCGAGCTGAAGCATAGCTTCCCAGATTTAAGGGATGGCGAAGCCAATTCATTGCAGAACACTGAGCGCTGTTTGAGTGAGCCATGATGCCGGGAAAAATTTGCTCCGTCGCTAAGAGATTTTTGGCAGCGTCGACTGACAGAGTAAGACTCGCTCCATCTTTACCACCTAAGAAGCTAGTCAGTATCCCAGACTGTGGCTGGATTTGAAGTTCTGGAATATCATGATGTGTCTCCCAAATATTTTGTGAGAAAAGATTGCTATAAACCATGCCGTTAGAAGCTGGTACTTTTGATTTTCCATCCGTGCTGCCGAATCTCCAGTATCTTTTTTGGTAGCCCTGGATGATTTTGGAATTGGTGCCGTAAACCATTTCGTTGATACAAGCTTGCTTCAGACCACTCATCTGAAGGTCTTCGACGCCGTAGATATTTTTTAGGACTGAAAAAGGAATTGTGCAAATCACTCGGTGGGCCGCGATGGCCTTGTTCGTTTCGCCGCCAAACTTGAGATGGAGCTTGTCGGTGGATTCAGAAATAGACTCTAAAGGCGATCTTTTGTTGATAACAACAGCTTGATTCTGCAGCCAATTTTCGAGAGCTGATATCAAATTGATATTTCCACCGCGAATTCGAAACGCTTGATCACTGTCACCATAGATTTTAAAGCCATTCGAAACATCTGGTTCGAGAGTTTGAACCAAAAGTAACGCCGACTGCTCATTTGCCTCTAGGCCGCATTCACCTACGTAAGCAATACGCAGCAACTCTAAAAACCAAGGGTCAATCCGATTTCTATATCCATTCAAGTACTCTGCTAGAGTCTTTGAATCGAAATACTGCACACCTTCTGCAGTACCGGCTTTGGCGAAATCTTTTTTATACTGACGGTCAAAGAGTTGCATCATCTTCGTTGCTTCTTTGTCAAACCTATATGAAGTCGGGTGCCCTGAAGAATCTCTCAGATAATAAATATTTTTGCAAAGCCCGGACCCCTCTGAATCAACGCTATCAACGGGAATACCGAAAAACTTGCATAGTTGGAGAAGGTCTTCGTGATTGGTATCAACAAATTCCCCGCCAAGCTCGGCACTCATATCATCGGCATTGAAATGCATTAAAGAAAACATGCGGCCACCAAGGCGAGCGCTGGCTTCATGAATTTCGCAGGCCACTCCAGCTCGAGTTAAGTGAAAAGCGGCACTTAATCCGGCCATTCCTCCTCCAAGGATAATGACTGGGTCGGACTGGGCACCGGTGTTGCCAGGACTTGTTGCTTCAAGCTTTGAAGGTAGAGATGAACATGCATTTAAAAACGAAGTCGCTGAAAGTGCAGTGAGCAGTCCGAGTTTTGCCGCGTCTTTCAAAAAATCTCGTCGATTTGTGGTGTGATCCGAAGTCGATTGAGGATAATTTTGATCAGCTCTGGAATTCGATAATAGGTGTTGTAAGTGATGCAATAGTCTTGATTTTGCCATGCTTGATTATCGCCAAGCACGGAATTTTTTGCAATAGGCTTGG
>JAYTZS010000061.1:0-2102 GCA_043741885.1 Bdellovibrio sp.
GATGAAGCAGATGTGTTTGTCGACCTTGAGTTTGATCGAGTGTTCGCAGCTCTGTTTCCAGCAATCGAAAAAGACAACACCGAACAAGCCCTGAAACAAGTGTTCAATAAAAAGTCAGTGACAGAGCTCAGTGAGGTGGAAACACGGCAACTGCAGTTCCTCCTCCAGTCGGCTGATATGAAGTACTGCGAATCGTGGCTGACTTCCAAAGATCCCTGGATGAAGGACACCCTCAACGACTTCATGAAGGTGTTTCAAAAATCCAAGGATCTCAAAGGACTGCCGCCGGAACAAGCCATCGAACGTTTCAAGAGCTTGTCAAAACCTCTGCCAATATTGCAGCATCAACGCTGGACAATCAATACAGATCAAATTCAGGCGGGCGTCGATTACACTGGAAGTTTTAATGCCGACCAAGATTCGGATGGAACCATCCGAAAGTCCTCACTGTTTTTTCGCACTGGAAATCGATTGGGCACAAGCTTCATTCCTTCCATCGCGCTGCAAACTTTTTTACTTGCGACTGGCTACCGGGCTGATGTTGAGATCAACCAAGATCCCAAACACGCCGATCAAAAAGCATTGAGCAAGTTTGTCATCGTCAACCCGCTCAAGGAACCGGAACAAACCATCGGCTCAGTCCCCGTCGATGCTCAAGGGCGGATGCACATCAATTATGCCGGCGGAAGAAACATGTTTGCTTATTTACCCGCCAAGGAATTGTTCAACGGAAAAGAAACGGCTGTGATTAGCCAAGCTCAGTGGAATCCCCAGACCAATCAGTGGAACCAACGAGAATTTGAAGTGAGTAAAGCTGATTTTATCGGCGGAAAATCTTTTATCTTCGGGGCAACTGCGATCGGTGTTTACGATTTACGAGTCACACCATTTGAAAAGAATTTTCCAGGCCCCGAGACGCATTTAAATACTTTAGCCAACCTAATGGAACAGAATTTTCTTCGCAATCATCCAAGAGAAGCTCAAATTATGATCTTTTCTCTTTTGATCTTTGGTTTGATCTTATCAATTGCAATTTCTTTGATGGGAGCAATTCCAGGTTTTTTAATCACTCTCTTGTCTTTTGCTTCAATGATTTTCCTTGATCAATTTTTCCTGAAAAAAGGCTATCTCGTTTCAATGACTCTGCCTGCGGGTTTGATTTTGTTTCTCTATATTTTTCTTTTCTTTTATAAATATCTGACCGAAGAAAGAAAAAAGAAGCATCTCAGAAGCACATTTTCTAAATACGTCTCCCCGGCCATAGTCGATGAAATCCTCAAAGATCCTGGCAATATCGAGCTCGGCGGAAAAAAACAAAGGATGAGTGTCTTTTTCTCCGACGTTCGCGGCTTTACAACGATTTCTGAGAAACTAGATCCCCAGGCTCTTGGTGACGTCCTGACGAAGTATCTCACTCCGATGACCGAAATTGTGTTTGCCAACAAAGGCACTTTGGATAAGTACATGGGTGACGCGTTGATGGCTTTTTTCGGAGCTCCCATTAGTTATCCAGATCATGCGGTTCGCGCTTGCCGCTGTGCTCTGCAAAGCCTGGTTAAGTTGTCTGAACTTCAGGCACAGTTCAAGGCGCAAGGACTCCCACTGATCGATATTGGAATTGGCATCAACACCGGTGATATGAGTGTTGGAAATATGGGCTCTGATATCGTGCGCAGTTACACTGTCATGGGTGATTCCGTCAATTTGGCCTCAAGGCTGGAAGGAATCAACAAAGAGTATGGAACTCGGATCACCATTTCGCAGTTCACCTATGAGGAGGTGAAAAGCACTTTTACCTGCCGAGAAATTGACTGGGTCCGAGTCAAAGGTAAGAATGAGCCCGTACGAATTTACGAATTGGTCAGCGAAGGACAGCCTGGTCCTCAAAAGGAAAGAATGCTTCAAGCTTTTAATTCCGGATTTTCACTTTATCATGAAAAGAAATTCGCTGAGGCTTCTGTTTTCTTTACTCAAGCAGTGGCAGAACAACCAGGGGATGCAGCTTCGGAGCTTTATCTGGAACGATGCGAGGATTATTTGCTCTCTCCACCGCCATCTGACTGGGACGGCGTTTACACGATGAAGACAAAATGAAGTGACGT
>JAYTZS010000062.1:0-2091 GCA_043741885.1 Bdellovibrio sp.
CAAATTTTGAGATGCTTTTAGAGAGTGATGCGATTTCATCTCGCATCCTCAGCTTTAACAGCCAACCAATCATCGATGATTCAGGAAAGAAAATCGGCGCTACTGCAGTTTTTAGAGATGTAACCTTAGATAAAAAAATTCAGAAAGATCTTCAGGCGGCTCAGAAATCTGCGATCGAAGCTGATAAATTAAAATCTGAGTTTTTAGCAAATATGAGTCATGAGATCCGCACTCCGATGAACGGAATCATGGGAATGGCTGATCTTTTGACGGAAACAAAGTTAGATGAAGAACAAAAGATCTTTGTCAAACTAATCAATGAATCGAGTCAGAACCTTTTAACTATTATCAATGATATTTTAGACTTTTCTAAAATCGAAGCTGGAAAATTAGAAATTGAAAAAACAGAGTTTAACCTCGCTTATACGATGGACCGTACGATTCAACTTTTGGCACCAAAAGCTCGGGAGAAATCACTTAACTTAATTTTCTATATCAACCCACAGATTCCAAAAAATATTTTTGGTGATTCAGGTCGAATTGGGCAGATCTTGATGAATCTTTTGAGCAATGCAATCAAGTTCACCTCTAAGGGAAAAGTCATTGTTTGGGTCGAGCCCGTGCGGATGACAGATCAAAATGTTCAAGTGAAGTTCACGGTAGAAGATACTGGCGTTGGTATAGATCCTTCTGTAATTACAAAGTTATTTCGGCCTTTCACTCAAGCGGATGCTTCAACTTCCAAGCAATTTGGTGGCACCGGGCTGGGCTTGTCGATTTCAAAGCAACTTGTCGAATTGATGGGAGGCCAAATTGGCGTGAAAAGCGCAATCGGAACTGGTTCCCAATTTTGGTTCTCATTACCCTTTGATATTCCGCAAAATAGACAAAGCCAAATCGCTGTTAACGAAGCATTCCCACCTGATCATAAGATTCTTTTGTTTGAAGAAGACACTGACTGGGCAAATATCTTTCTTGATTATTTTCAAAGTTGGAAATTGAGCTTTCAGTGCCTGCGTCATCCGCCAGCTTTTCTAAGGCTTCTGCAGGACGAAGCCGCTCTTTCAAACATACAAATGATTGTGATGGGAGAGTGCAAAAGCTTTGCTCAAACCGAGGAGATGCTGGAGCAACTTCGCATAAAAGCCCCTCAGATCCCAGTAACAGTTTTACTGAATGATGAAAGCATTGGGAAATTAAAAAAATTAGAAACTCAAGGCATTAGATCTATTTTGGTTCGCCCCTTTGAACAGAGCACATTGTACAATTTATTACTGAAGGTGCGGTCCGAAAAAGGTAAACTCAGAAAACTTTATGCCATAAAGGATTTGCCGATGACAGAATCAAGTCAAACCAACAAAAAAATTCGAATTCTTTTGGCCGAAGACAACAGTGTCAACCAAATGATTGCTCAAGCCTTTCTGAAAGAGTTTGGGTATTCTGTGCACACTGTTGCAAATGGGCGCGAGGTGCTGACGGCACTTCAGCAATCCAATTATGATTTGATTTTGATGGATTGCCAGATGCCTGAGATGGATGGCTTCGAGGCAACCCGTGAAATTCGGCAAAATGTTTCACGGCGGATTCCAATCATTGCTCTGACAGCAAACGCTATGAAGAGTGATGAAGAGAAGTGCAAAGTAGCCGGGATGAACGGCTATCTCAGCAAGCCATTTCGTAAAGAGCAACTAAAGGCAGTCCTCGACAAGAATCTTCCAGATCGAGCAGCTAACTTCGACCCCTCCTTGCTCGACATGTATCAATCCTACAAGGATGAGCAAGGCCAGGATTTACGAGTTTCTCTGATTCATAGCTATCTAGAGACCACTCCGGTTGAGCTAGAAAATCTGCGCAAGTCGGCTGTTCAGGACCCAGCAACCTTTGAACGGATTGCTCACACTTTGAAATCAAGCTCTGCCGCAGTTGGGGGAGTTTTAATTGCAGTTAACTTTCAAGAACTCGAAGCAGGCAGCTTCACCGCTGACCAAGTTCCAGAGAGACTTAAAGTAGTTGAAAGTGAATTCGATGACCTCAAAGAATCCTTACGGGATTATTTGAAGAAAATTACGGGGTAAACAGATGGCTAAAATT
>JAYTZS010000063.1:0-6050 GCA_043741885.1 Bdellovibrio sp.
GTGGTGCCTTCGACCGATCTTCAGCTCTGGGCGTCTTATGATGGGGATCGCTATACAAAGTTGGTCGATGAACCAGTTGATTTCCTCAAAAACTCACCGAAGAAAAGTCCCTTCAAATTGACTTTAGATCAGGGGAACCTCGAGGTTTTGGATTTCGAACCCTACATGATTCCTTCTCGTCAAATCGTCTCCAGCACCCTGCCAAAATCTGGGAGTGCAATCCGATTTCAAATGCAAAATGGCCGAGCCAACATCAATGATTGGCTTTTGCAAACGCGCCCCGAAGCCGTTGCTGCCAACACATTTGGTCTGGCGCATCTTTTTTTGGGACCTTTGCCGGCGCAGCTGCCGCAGGACAATTCTTTGTTCCTGACTCCTTTGGACAACGAGCGTGTGCAGTATGTTTTGTCGTACAAAGATTCGACTCGAAAGCCGATGAAGGGTGTTGTTCGAGAAAATGAATCTTTTCAAACAGGCTGGATGGGCCTGGAGTTTAAGCTGCTCCGTTATTTCCCAAAAGCTCGGGAATCTTATGAGTTCAAAAAGTTAGGAGCTGCGACTCCGCTGACCACTTCCGCGATTCAGATCGATTTCCAAGGTCAGAAGCATTGGGTTCAGCTGAATGATGTCCTGAAACTGTTCACTGATAAGGCCGCTTATATTGTGTCTTATGGCAATAAGCGAATTGATTTGGGTTTTGATTTGAGCCTTAAAAAATTTGAAGTCGGCCGCTATCAGGGAACGATGAGAGCTGCGTCTTACCAAAGTTTAGTCACGACACCAGATAATCAAGAGACTTTGATTTCGATGAACGATCCTCTGAAATATCAAGGACTGACTTTTTACCAAGCCAGCTTTCAAGAAGGGGCCAATCAAGAGCCGATTGCGTCTATCTTATCTGTGAATTACGATCCAGGCCGATGGATTAAATATTTGGGTTGTTTGATTATTGTGAGCGGCATTATCCTGCTTTTTTATAACCGACGAAAATCTTCGAGAGCGCAAGCTCCCAGTCAGGGTCAGCTATGAAACTAAAACTAAAAGTAAAAGTCTCTCAGGCAATTCTATTTTCATTTTTTTCATTGTGGTCATTGTTCTCATTTCTGTTTTCGAGCTTCTTTGGCTTTTCGGCCGGAGCTGCCGACCTGACACAAAGTCTTCAAGGGATGCCAGTTCAAGACGGCGGGCGGTTGAAGCCTTTTGATAGTTTTGCACGCGAGTCTTTGCAATTGATTTATGGAAAACAGGAATTCAAAGCCGAAGGCAGCACGGGTGCAGCTCGTCCAGCCAGTGAAATTGTTATGACTTGGATCCTTCAGCCCACAGCTTGGCAGGAAACCCCTCTGTTTGAAGTGAAATATGTGCTTTTAAAAAAGGCACTCAAGTTGCCTGAAGACAAAAAATATCTTTCCTTCAATGAGATCAGCAGCAATGAGCGATTGCCAACTGTCATGCAGGAACTTCAGTCGAAACGAGAAACCAAAGAAAAACTTGATCCCTATTTTCAGTCTTTGCAAAGACTTGAAAACCAAATTTACACTTTTCGCGAAATTGCAGCCGGAAACTTGGTTCATTTGGTTCCCCCGAAGCCGGGCAATCAGACTCAAGACAAATGGCTTTCCTTAGCTGAGCTACCGTCACCGCTGCAGGATCGATTTGTCGAAGTCACCAAGGCCTTCATTCAAGTTTTAGGTGTTTCCACCAGTGAAGTCTCAATTGAGAAAAGCAAAGAAGTTCAAGCTCTCTTAGAGTCAGCGGTGGGGGAGTTCAAACAAGCGGCTCTAGCTGAGAATCCAGCTCTCTATCCCACTGATTTTCAAATGAAAGCGGAACTTCATTACAACCATTTTCATCCTTTTCAGTGGGCTTGGATGGTTTATTTATTGGCAGCCATCAGCTGTTTTCTGGCGTGGATTTTAGCCCGTCATATTTTTTACACGTTCGCCTGGGAATTGGTCATAGTCGGGTTTCTCATTCACATTTACGGATTTGGTTTGCGAGTTTACCTCACCGGCCGTCCGCCGGTTTCAAATATGTACGAAACCGTTGTCTGGGTCGCTTTCGGAGTCGTTCTCTTTTCAATGATCATTGAATACATGTACCGCTGGAGATTTGTCCTTTTGGCCGGAGCCTTGGTAGGAGCTTTCTGTCTAGCACTTGCTGACATGGCGCCTTTGATTTTGGATCCTTCGCTTCAGCCGCTAGAACCAGTGTTACGTAATAACTTTTGGCTTTTGATTCATGTGTTGACCATAACCATCAGCTACGCTGCTTTCTTTTTGGCTTTTGCTTTGGGCGACATTGGCCTGATTTATTATTTGAAGGGCGAAGTTCAACACAAGGAAAAAATCAAAGCGATCACTTTGGCTGCTTATCGGGCCATCCAAATTGGCGTGGCTCTTTTGACTCCTGGAATAATTCTTGGCGGAATTTGGGCCGATTACAGCTGGGGCCGATTCTGGGGATGGGACCCAAAAGAAACTTGGGCCTTGATTGTGCTGCTTGGATATTTAGCTCTTTTGCATGGCCGACTGGTCGGGCTTCTTAAGGATTTTGGAATGGTGTGTGCGGCGGTGATTAGCTTTACAACTGTTATCATGGCTTGGTATGGAGTGAACTTCATTCTTGGAGCGGGGCTTCATTCCTATGGATTTGGCGCCGGTGGGGTCGAATACGTCGCCGTCTTCGTGGCAGTCCATCTCTTGTTTGTGGTATTCACCAGCGTTGTTCGCTTCGGCCGGTTGAAAAAGACAGGTGTGTGACAAAAGTCACCTGCTCAAAATATCCATAAAAAGTCGCCAGAAAAAATGGCAGTCATTTGGTCTTCATCTAATTTTCACTGAGTTTTCAAAAACGCGTTGATTCTTAACGCGTTTGGGTTTTTAAATAGACTACTTAATTGAGACAAGCGCGAAGTGATTCAATTCTGTTTTTTCAGCAAGGATCAAAACATGCACCGTGGATATTCAATAGCTCTGTCCGTGCTCGCTGTGGCAACGGCGCTCGCCGTTACAGGCTGTTCCAAATTTCAGCCGGGGTGGGGATACAACAGAGGCTACTCTCCTGAACAGCCTTTGCCTTTTAGCCATGAAATGCATGTGACAGAAAATAAAATTCAGTGTCAGTACTGTCACAATCAGGTCGAGCGCTCGAAACATTCGAACATTCCAGCTCTCAGCACCTGTATGAACTGTCATTTGACCGTGAAAACCGACAGTCCCCATATTCAAAAATTGCGCGAAGCTTATGATCAGAAAAAATCCATCGAGTGGGTGAAGGTGCATATGCTTCCAGATCATGTGCACTTCAATCACTCGGCACACATTGCTCGCGGTGTGAACTGTCAAACTTGTCATGGCCCGATTGAGACAATGAAACGAGTTTATCAGTACTCAGATCTTTCAATGGGCTGGTGTATCAATTGTCATCGTCAGCCTGAAAACAAAGCACCGTTGAACTGTTCCACTTGTCACCACTAATTATTGAAGAAGGTTTGTGAGTATGTCTGAAATCAATCATTCGGCTTCCAAGGACTCTCGTTACTGGCTGTCATTAGAGCAGTGGTCGCAAGATCCTGAATTTCAAAAAATGGCAGAAAAAGAATTCATGAGCAACCCTTTGAACGAGTCCGACGGTCAAGACGGTTGGGCGAGGCGAGAGTTTTTAAAACTCATGGGAGCTTCGCTTGCGATGGCGTCTGCCAGTTGCATTCGTCGTCCAGTTCAGAAAATTGTTCCCTACAACAAGCAACCAGAAGAAGTGACTTTCACAGTTCCTAATTTTTACACTTCGACTTATTTTGATGGAAGCGAAGCTCTCGGCTTGTTAGTAAAAACTCGCGAAGGCCGCCCGCTAAAAATTGAAGGAAATCCGAAGCATCCCATGAACAAAGGAGCAACTTCGGTTCGCGCCCAAGCTCATATTTTATCACTCTACGATCCCGAGCGAATAAAAGGGCCGTTACAGAATTTATTAAATAAGACAAAAACCAATCGCGACACGATCTCTCCTAAGTGGGAAGATGTCGACAGCGCTGCCGTCAAGCAACTGAACAAAGGCGGAGTGGTCGTCCTCACTGGTGCTGTGATCTCTCCGGCAACCCGTGCCGTGATTGGAGATTTTTCTCAAGCCTTTGCTGCCAAACATGTGGTTTGGGAGCCCTTGGCGCATGAAGAAGTCCGTCTCGGTCAAAAGGCTTCTTTTGGCGAAGACTCAGTTCCTTTCTATCGATTTGACAAAGCCAAAATGATTGTCTCCATCGATGCTGATTTCTTGGGAACTTGGATGCTGCCGACAACTTATACCAAACAGTTTGCGACAAGCCGAAAAGATATCAAAAACATGTCGAAATTGGTCGTGTTTGATTCCAATTATTCCCTCACTGGGGCCAATGCCGACATTCGAGTTCGCATCAAGCCTTCTCAACAAATTGCAGTTGTCATGGGCTTGGCACACGAAATTGTCGTTAAAAAAGCTCACGGAAAATTTGCTGGCAATGCAACTGTGAAAACAGGTCTTGAAGCTTACGGAAATGTGGCATCTCAATTGGCCATGGAGCCGGCTTTGTTTGCAAAAATTGCCGAAGACCTGATCGCCAACCGTGGTCATTCTTTGGTAGTGGCTGGAGGACTTCCGACTCTGACAGCTCAATCTCATGACTTGCAGTTGGCGGTGAACTTTCTCAATTCGACCTTGGACAATGACGGAGCAACGATTGAGGGAGGCAAGAATAGCCTTCCTGGGTTGACAGCCTCTTATGCCGATCTGTTAGATTTGGTTCAAAGCCTAAACAAGGGTGCTGTTAAAACCGTCATCATTCACGGTTGCAATCCGATTTATTCTCTCCAAGAAAGTTTTGGTTTCACTGAAGCTTTGAAAAAAGCGGAGATGGTTTTCTACACTGGCGATCGCAATGATGAGACCGGAAAACAAGCGAACTATGTGATTCCGGATCATCATTCCTTAGAATCTTGGGGTGACGCTGAGATAGGTCGGGGACTTTACAGCATTCATCAGCCCACCATGCGACCGATGTATGACACCCGTTCTTTTCAACTGAGCTTAATGACTTGGGCCTATTTGGCAGAAAAGGGACCGAAGCGGCTGCGCGACTTTGAAACATTTTACGACTACTTAAGAAATTTCTGGAAAGAAGAGATCCATTCGAAAGTTGGAAAAGAAAAGTCCTTTGATGATTTCTGGGATGAAGCTTTGCAAGAGGGAGTAACCGGAACTGCTTCCAGTTCTGCTGCAGCCCGATCCTTCAAAACTGAAACTCTTTCTGGTATGAAACCAGTTCAATCCGAGGGTTACGAGTTGGTTCTTTACCCAACAGTGGCTTTGGGAGACGGTCGCTTAGCGAATGTCGCTTGGTTGCAGGAACTGCCTGACAGCGTGACTAAAATTTGTTGGGACAACTACGTCAGTCTTTCAATTGCCACAGCCGCAAAGCTTCACGTGGTTGAAGGTCATATGATGGAGCTGACAATCAACAGCAAGAAATATCAGCTTCCGGCTCACATTCAGCCAGGTTTGCATGACGACGTTTTAGCTGTGCCTGTTGGCTATGGTCGAACAGCAGCTGGCAAAGTGGGAAATAATATCGGCTTCAACGCTTTCGAATTTGTTACTTTTAACAACGACCGGCCGATTTATTCCGGCGCCAAAGTTGAAATTAAAAATACTGGAATTAAATACAGTCTGGCTAATCCACAGGGGCATCACTCGATGGAAGGCCGACAGATTGTCGTCGAAGCTACCTTGAAGCAATATTTGAAGGATCCAAGTGCGGGCAAAGTGAATCCACATGTTTTCTCCATGTGGTCCGGTCATGCCTACAATGGACACAAATGGGGAATGGCGATTGATTTGAACACTTGCACAGGTTGCAATGCCTGTGTCGTCGCTTGCCGATCAGAAAATAACATTCCAGTGGTCGGTAAAAAGTATGTCATGCAAGGCCGAGAAATGGACTGGATCCGGATCGATCGATATTATGTTGGCGATCCGAAAGAAGCCCAAGTGGTGTTTCAGCCGCTGACTTGTCAACA
>JAYTZS010000064.1:0-16059 GCA_043741885.1 Bdellovibrio sp.
CTCAATCAAATAGTGAGTTCTCCCGTTTTCGTCCGCGGACACGGCAGCAGGATCGTTTCCTTTCGCAGCATAAAGATTCGCATGTCCCATCTCATGCAAATAGACTTCAGCGCTCAAAGCCATTTCATGAGCCTGCACCACTTGTCGATTTGCCATTTTGGACGAATAACCTAAGACCACAGATCGAGCCGAGGGGCTAAGCGAGTAGGTAAAAAAAGCATTGTCTTTGAGAGCAGAGCCCACAGAAGGATCGGCCGCATAGGCATCGACATTGGTCATGAAATTTTCGGAATAGGAAACTCCGGTCCTTGTTTTAAGTTGAGTCTGCAAATAATTAAGCCAAAAATACGCCATCAACTGCGCCGTCGATTTTGATTGATCGGAAGTAGAGGAAGCTCCGCCGTCGTCTCGGTAAGACTGTCGAAATTGACCCTGATGCAAGGCCAATTGCACTCGCTGATTGATGTTTGATCCTGAGAAGTAAACATTCAAAGCCTTCGAGGTCAGATGATCTGGAGTCTCCAAGTTGGCTAGCTTCACTGCAAAATTTTGATCCGGGTCTAGATTGGTTTCAAATTCCAGAATGGTGGAGTAGGGCGCCTGCCTTTGAGCCACTGGATTCTTCCAAAAGACACAGGCATCCGCTTGAGAGCTGCTCAAACAGTTTTTATCAAAAATCCCAGAGTCTTTCGCTGTCAGCAGTGACTTATTGCGAATCATTTCTGCAATCAAAGAGAAATTATCACTTGGCAGATCAAACGAATCTGCTTGAAAGCCACTTTTTCCACAGTTTTGAAAAACTGCAATGGCAATCAGTGTGAGAAAGCAGAGTGAAATAAATCGGATAGTCATGAATTCCCCAGCTCTCACTTATCGGCTCTGCAACCCGAGGTCTCAAAGAAAAACTGAAAAACTGCAAATCTCAATTTGAGACGGCTGCTTTGAAAGTGGACGCCGTAGTTAGGGCGGTGAGCAAAAAGGAATGGTTGCCCATTGTCGTTGGCCCTCCTAAGCTTGCGGCTGGTTGCTGAAAACTGGACTTGAAGAGGAGAATTCAATTTGAAAGATGTCGAAATTTATTTGCCAGTACGAACGATTTTGACAATTTTAATCACTCTGCTGTTGATTCATTCGGCTCAAGTTTTGGCCCCTTTAATGATGCCTTTATTTATTGCAGTTTTGCTTGCTGTCACCTTGTACCCAGTTTTGGTCTGGATGGAAAAGCACAAAATCCCGCGGTGGATTTCTATTTTTTCCATCACCGGTGTCTTGGCTTTTTTCATGATAGGAATCGTCGTCTCCCTGATTCCCAAACTGATGGAAGAAGTTTCCTTATTTTTAGAAAATTTGCCACAAATGCGTACGGACCTGCTCTCTAGTTTAGCTGAAAACAATCCACTTCGCCCTGTGATTGCACAAGCGCTCAATCAGAAAGCTCTTGTTCCAGCGCAAGCCGATCTGTCTCGTTTTTATGAAGTCGGAACTAGAGCCTTTTCAGGCCTGACCGAACTGATTTTGATTCTAGTGTTTACTATGTATTTAATCTTAGATGGGCCCCGAGCTTTGCTTTGGATCACAGCTTTTCTCTCGCCCGAGTCTCAGAAAAAAGTTTCCGGCACTTTTAGCGAAGTTTCAGATATTGTTTTCGCCTATGCCTCTGGCCAATTTATCACCTCACTTTTGTCCTTTGCCTTTACATTTATCGCCCTGACTGCACTGCAGGTTCCAGGTGCCCTACTGCTCGCCGTATTAGCAGGAATTTTTGATGTCTTGCCAGTCTTGGGATTTTTCTTAGCCGTTTTTCCGGCGATGCTTTTTGCCCTTCGAGTCTCCAATCAAACTGCCTTGTATGTTCTTTTGGCATACATCAGTTATCACATACTGGAAAATTATTTGATTGCTCCTATGGTCTATGGAAATCGGTTGCGCCTTTCTGGATTCACAGTCTTGCTGGCAACCTTGTCGGCTGGCTTTCTAGCTGGAATAGAGGGAGCCATTTCTATTTTGCCTGTCGTGGCATCCTATCCTGTCGTTGAAAAAATCTGGCTCAAACGCTACCTCGGAAACTCCGTCGTCGCCGACCATGATGCCCTAGAAGAAAAACCGCCACCAGACTCTCCAGAAGCAGAGACAGAGATGGCGCCCAGCGAAGCAGTCGCCGAACGGAGCCAAGAAAAAAGCTAAAAGGAAACAAACTTCATGAAGCTAAAAAAAGATCTTAAAAGAAATATAAAAAGAAAAATAAAGGGAGATCTAAAAACAATCGCTCTGATCGCCCACGACGGCAAAAAAGCCTTGCTAGTTTCTTTCGTCAGAGATCACCAAAAGTGGATTCAAAAATTTCACTTGGTCGGCACCGGCCAATCTGGAAAATTGATTCAAGATGCCGGCCTCAAAATCAAACGGCTCCTATCTGGACCTTTAGGAGGAGACGCCCAAATCGCCTCTCTAGTCGCCACGGGCCGCTGCCAGGCAGTGATCTTTTTGCGAGACCCACTGGGCATGCATCCACATGATCCAGATATCAGCATGCTCATGCGAATCTGTGACGTGCACAATGTGCCACTGGCAACCAATCCAGCTTCGGCTGAGCTGATCATTCGCGGATTGCAGTGATAGTTTTTTGAAGTGGCTGCAATCACCCTTGCACCAACTTTCAATGCACCCTCCAGGATAGATCCGGAAAAGATTTTTCTCTTCCTAACGTTCGAATAAAAATATAAAAAATCGACCAGCTTTCAACATGTTGCTTACAAAAGGGTACCAGTCACCAACTCACCAAAAATGTCGTGACCCACTCATCTCAGTAACACCCTGATTAGGCTCGCGACTTATGAAGACCAGTCTCGCTTCGATTGAAAACTAGAATTACACAAAACACCCACTCAAACTAGAAAGATCCCCTCCCGCCTATCGAGGACCAACTGCTTTCCTCACCTAAAAACGCTGCTCCCACTGCAACACCAGCCGAGTGCTCTGAGCTTCTTCGGCCGTGGCCTGAGTCCAAGCCGCAGTCAGCATCCACTTCCTTGAAACCCGCTTGCGCAGTTCAAGCCTCGTCGACGCTTCCCAATTCGTCCCAATCCCCGCAGTGACATCATCTGCAAGCGCCACCGTCGCGGTGTAAACTTTGGTAACCGGATTGTAAGAAAAACTTTTAATGGGAGTCGCCGCAAAGGCCCACAGACCAAAAAGCCCAATCGCCCGATCGGCCATTGCGGCCTGCACTCCACCTGCTGTTTCTGCATCGGCGGCAATCAAATCTGTGCTCAGTCGATCATAGATCAACACTGAAATGATTTCCGATTCTGGCAGGTAAGGGTCGCTGCTCATCACGATTTGCGGCTGCTCCGTCGTGCCCTTGACATCAATTGTGATCAAATATTGGGTTTGTTGAATTTTAAATTGAGCATCAACAGGAAAAATTCCAGTGTCGGAATCTGAAAGATCCAGTTTCATTTTTTGAACTCGAACTTTACGTCTGAGATAGACGATATCAAAAGGCTCAGTCTGGACGAATCCTCCATTTGCTTGATTATTATTTCTTTGGATTTTTAAAGTCATAGGCAGATTTGGCACAAAGTACTTCGACAGCAAGCGAATCGCTCCGGGCTGAACCGTGTCCACTTCAAAACTGAGCGACAGTTTGAACTTGGATTTCTTAAGCACGATCGGAGCTTTTAAAATTCTCTGATCCATCGCCAGGCGCGGTTTCCCTTTGAGTGGGTCCAGTGGCGGCAAAACCACTTGAAAATCGGCTAGCCGAGCTTTCACTTCGACCAAGGCCTCAGTCAGTTCCGTGTTGAGATGCGCTTGGGCCGAAGTCTCCAGATTAATTTTCTGTCGGTCCGAAGCAAGATTGACCTTAAGATTGCCTGGAAAAACATATCCCTTGTCTGTTGTCTCAACAGGTCCTTTCGAGACGAATAACAAAGTTCCATCCAACACGTCAAACGGCGCCGGCACCAAAATATTTTTAGCATCGAGAAATTTTCTCAAACCCTGAAAACTATGAACTTCAATCGACCCGTCCAAGTTGGGCTTATAAAAGAATTGTTTTTTCTGCTTTTCAATTTCTACCGAAGCTTTCACGTCAGCTGATAGCAATTTGTTGTGCACACTTTCAATTTTGATTTCTGCATCCAAAGCAGGCCTTCGATCGGCGGACTCGGAAAGCAAATGCGACAGATAAGCTTTGCCGGAAACTTCTGTCAGTAAAACTTCGGGGATTCGACACTGGCAACTTTTCTCGAATGGTTTTCGCATGGCTGCATCAATAAAAAAGACAGTAAGCGGAGCTGACATCGAAAACTGAGACGGCTTCTCACTCCACATCACACCTTTATCAAAAGGAGTGTGGATCTCGCCTTTGAAGTCATCGACTTTGACTAAGGGTCCCGGAAGGCCAGCCATATTTCCAGAAATTTGAACGTCAGCTCCTTTTGCTGTCAGTTTAATCGACACTTGAGGGCGGGCTATTAAATGTAATTTTTTAATTCGGTCATCGATCCGTCCTTGAGTTTTGATCCAAGTTGTCTGGTCCGAATGAGCGACAGATATCCTTTGTTCCGTTTCTATCCCCTGACCGCGAAGTGAGATGAGGCCCACCAAGAAATTCTTCTCACTTTGGAACTTTTGTAACTCGAGCCCTCCCTCGGCTTTCAAGTGCAGAACTTCTTTTCCAAGAATATCGGTTTGGAATTTCCATTGCAAATCATCCGGATTTTTATTCTCTGAAGATTGCACAGCCTGAGCTGAGAATTGAAAAGGCTCGGCTTTGGATTCTGCATCGGGCAGCAAAACGAATTTCTGCACACCGAGAGAAATATTTTCGATTTTGATGTATTTTTGGAAGGTTTCAATCGCACCAAATACTTGCTGAGCTGTTTGAAAAGGATTTTGCACTGGTTTTTCTTCAGCTGAGGGCGGCAACCTCAATTGCAAAGTTTGAGTCGTCTTCAAAGTGAGTTCGTGGACTAGTACCTTTGGAAATGCTTTTGGAAAGACCCCAGCTTTGAAGTGGATGAAGTCAACCGGGAGATCCACAAACGGGCTTTTCTTTTGAATGATTAGCCCTTCGATCGTCCAATCAATTTCAAAGTTCATCCCCTCAAGATTTTTTCCGCTGAACTGCATGTCCTGCCAGCGAATGTTCAGGTCTTCGGGGAAAAAATGTTTTTCTAAGTAAGCATAGGTCTGCTTCGGATGCTCAAAGGCCCAGTAAAGACCAACTCCCAATACCAAAAGTAGAAAAGTAATGAGCGCCAGTATTGACAAAAAGATTTTAAGAGAAATTCTGGCTACGGCTTTTATAAAATGAGATTTTGTCTTATTCATGATTAAAATTCCTGGCCAAAGCTAACAAAATAAATCCATTTTTCAACATACTCGGAAGTCGAAGGATCAGCGTGCAAGATTCGACCCCTGGCGGCTGATAAGCGCAAAGTTCCAAACGGAGATGGCCAACGCAGCCCCGCCCCTTCTGACAAATACACAGGTGGGTCCAAGGTGCCGCTTCGATTTCCCAGCTTGGCCGTATCTAACAGAAGAAACGGCTGCAAATGATAGGGCAGCTCTTCGACTAGACGAAGCTCTAAACCTAGATAGGCAGCTGTAAGATAGCCAAGCTCTTGATTGTTCAAACTGAGTCGCGGAAACCCACGCATGTTCTCATCTCCGCCAAGGGCAATTCGGTACTCTCGTGGCAGCAGATTTCGGTTCTCTGGAGCGTTCACATCATCGGCATCGACAGAAATCGCATTGAGTTTAGCCGCCAGGACAAACAAGGGCGGCGAGTATCCGCCAATATTCCACAAGTATTTGCTATCCAGTTCCGAGCGATTGACGTTCACATTTGAGCCGGCACCTTTTCTCTGTCCACGAAAGAAAAATCCACTGCTCCAGCCCTCGTATTGATCCCGCGTAAACACTTCGTAGAGATGGCTCATAGCTGTGAGCGATCCTTCTAAGGTCGAATAGGTAACGTCTTGGGGGCCGAAGCCTTTTAAGGTTTTACTTTGTGTCACTGTCGGCCCGCCGCGAGCTTGCCAGCGCACCGAGCCTTGGTCCCAGTTTCGCCCGAGATCGGCCCCGCCTTGGACCAGATCAACAGTCACCGAGCTTTGAACTTGATGTGCCACTCGAAACCTCGGACCAGCAAAAGTCCGATGCCATCCAGGAAAAACATAGAGCTCTGAGCTCGCTTCTAAACTCTGCTGAATGGGTGATGCTTTGAGAGTCACAGTGAAAGACGAGCCCACATTGTCCAGTCGGGCATTCTTAAATGATAAATTAGTAAACGGAAATTCTTCTGTGGAAGCGCCGATTCCGAAGCGCATGATCTTGGGCTTGCCGACAGAGGTTTCCATTTTCAGATGAGCTTCGTCGCCTTCACAAGTTGTGACGAAATAAGCGCTTTGAAACAGTCCATCGGAGAGCAAACGAGAGGTAAAAATCTCGGTCTCTCTGACATCAAATATGCCGCCTAAATCGAAGGGACGGTGGCGGTCCAACAGATCTGGATTCAAACCGTCAAGATCGCCCAGGTCGAGCCGAGTGATTTTTTTTACAGTTCCAGTTTGCACTTTGGCGACCACTTCGCCATTCCACGCATGCGCTTCGACTTTCAATTGCGGGCAAGCAAAGCCTTGGCTGCGGATTCCTAAGTTGGCCCAGGCTTCAACTTCATTCAGTTTTTCTGGGATCAAAGGAGCTCCGACAATTTTTCTCTTCTTGCTCGCATCCAAAATTCCGTCGGCTCCTTCAGCACTCAGTTTCGTGATGGTCGAGCGCTCGCCTTGCCACACTCTTAATCGGTCGCCTTCCCGTTGAAAGCGCGGATTTAAATATCCGAGATTCTGCAAAATAGAAAACAACTCAATCTGCGCCTGCGGAAGCGGAATTTCATTCCACACTTGACCTGCGCCTCCACCTGAACCACAGACAAGGATTTTTTCGTTGTTGTTGAGTTTGAGTTTGCCATCTTCAAGATTGATATGCGGACAAATTTCATAATCACCAGCTCGGGATATTTCACCCCATGCCGAGAGGAGAGAAAAGACGACAGTGAGGGTGAAAATGATGTAATGTCGATTTTGCATGCCGAAAGAACTACCGGATGCAAGATTTAAGCTCAAGTCAGATTATCTTTTGGGTATTATTTCAATAGTTTTTGATTACTTTTTTTGATTATTTTTTAACCGTCTCGGGCTCGTTTGTTTTTTCAGCTGTTTTATCAACTGTCTTTTCAGAGGTTTTATCATCTGTGGGCACCATTGCAGCGGGCGATCTTTCTTGGGCAAGTTCAATTTTCATCAAGGCCGTGCTAACTGCTTCAGCAATCTGCAGCTTCTTTTTATTCGCCATCCACCCCGAATTGTCAGCTCGAATTTTTTCAAGCTCACCCTTGGCCGAAGGATCATCAAAGAAATTAAGCGCATTACGACCGGCATTCTTCAAATCTGCATCCTTCGACTTTAGCAGATCGAGAATTTGTGGCAGAGCATGAGCCCCAATTTTACCAAGACTTTGACTGCACCAGTTTCGCACTTCTGAATTCTCATCATGAACACAGGTCTCGGCTGTCTGAAGGGCTTCTGGAGAGCTTTTGACATCCATCTCGGAGAGAGCTCGGGCGGCCACAGGACGCTCTAACTTAGCTGGCTGAATGACTTCTTGGCGAATCGCCTGAAAACCGCTTTGACCCATACAATCTAGCGCTTGAATGGCTGGATCATTGATGTCCCCGGTATGGATAGAGGCAACGATTTGCTGGATTTGCGGCTCGGCAATTGCCCGCTGCGCTTTTGGCAACTGACAGATCATGCCCACAGCCCGCAGGCGCGAGTCTTCTTTGCCGGCCAGATTTTCCGAAACATATTCAGCGACTAAGTCCTCCCGCTTCAAGTCTTGGATTAGAACTTTAGCGGCAATAGCACTTGAGTTTTTAGTATCAAGCAGTGCTTTAAGACGATTAAAGGCACTCTTTCGATCTTCTTCAGCCAGACGAATCAAAACGGAAGATGCGGCTTCGATCACTTCGCTTGATTCTTTTTCCTGAATCCGCTTGATGAGCAAATAAGCAATGCGGTGGACATTTTCAGCACCAAATCGAGGCAAAGCTCGGATGCTGGCAGCACGCACTTGAGCACTGGGATGCTCGATCATCAATTTCGCAAGTTTTGGCAAAGCTACAACGGCCCGCATATCACTGCATTTGATGGCTCGGACAGCCCAATAAGCAACAGACTCTGGAGCTCGAACTTCAAGCGCTGCTTGAATCTCTTTGGTCTGCTCCGAGCAGTTCTTTCCTGATTCTGCCAACTGCTTAAAAGCTTCCGCCCGGCCCTGGATTTCTGGATTGTTAGACGCTTTCAAGGTCGGATTTTTCTTATCCCCACCTAATGCAGCAGCTACAGATCCAGCTGTTGCGGGTGGTTTATTTTTGCTATCGCCTTCTGCACCGTTTGTCTGAGAAGGATTTGAAATCGCCGAACGAAGATTTTCACTGAGCAACAGGGGCTCCGGCCGACTGGCGGCATAAGCAGACACAATAGTAGTGCCAAGGAAGAGCGCGGTGACTGGAACGAGTGCAAAGACTGGTAGGCTTAACAGGAAGGCAGCTGCTCGGCTAAAGGACATTTGAGAAGACCAGGTGAGAAGTGGCCCCATCAGACTCCAGATGCCGACAAATAAGGTGAGAGAGAAGACAAAGGGAATAACGAAGGCCTGCCAAAACAGAGGAACCCAAGAAAATTGCCCCAAAAGATAAAACCCAAGCGCCACTAAGGCCACCTGCAACGCTCGGAAGATCCATGGTTTTGAATTGTAGCGAAGAGAGCTGGGTAGAGAATGAGCAATCCAGATCCCAGCTTTGCTCAAAGTACGTAAATTTGCCAAAAGGCAGATTGCGACTCCCGCAGCTAACAAAGCCAAAGTGATTGGCTGCCTTTGAGTTTCGTAATGAAAAGAAATTCCAGCCACAACAACGGCTAAAATTGAGAGGACAAAGAAGATCATCCACGGCAGAATTAAATTTCGAATCACATTAATTTTCATTGAGATCCACTCCCTCATTTGAACTCGTTAAAACTTTCCGCTACTTTTATTTCGATATATTATCGCCGAAAGTTCTCTCGGAAAGTTCACTTCGAAAGGTATAATGGCTCGCATGAATTTGGTCTAGCTCCCATGCTGTGAAAAAAACCATTGTGCTATGAGTGACCTTCAGCTGCTGTCAAATTGCATCTGAGTCTCCAGTTTGTTGCAAGATGTCGACAACGATTTAGTAAATTGGCACATCCCTTGCTGAATTCAGAAGTTAGAACCTGTGACTTCCGCAGCTAATAATAGCGCGAGAGAAAGGACTGATTATTCAACTCGATGACCCTCAAGCCCGAATTCCCGGAGGAATGCCCCTAGATTCGACTGGCCTCTCTTCCAATCAAGACGCAAGTTTCGAATCAAGATTAGGCATGGAGATTGGACAGGAATTTGGAGGAGAAATCAGCTATGGGAATCTGTTGAGAGAATTAGGCAGCAGCACCAAGGATCTCATTCACAGTGAAATGAAATTGCTGACAACCGAAATTAAAAACTCGGCTGAAAAAATCGGCGAGCACTCCGCTCAGATGGCTCTGTTTGGCGGCCTGCTTGTGCTCAGTGTTTTTCCATTTATGGCTTTCTTAGTGATTGGTCTTGGAGAAATTCTTGATGGTCGCTATTGGCTGAGCTCCTTAATAGTTGCTTTGGTATTTGCATTGGTTGGCGGGCCGTTGGCGCTGAAAGCGTATAAGAAGATAACCAGTGAGGATTTGGATCTGTCTCGCACAAAAGTAAATCTGCAAGCTGGATTCGAAGCAATCCAAAAGAAAATAGTTGAAGTTCAAAAAGCAGCAACGAAAGGGGAACACCATGAAGCCGACCGATTCCATTGATCTCGGAATGACTCGAGAAGTGCAGGGATTTCGCACTCGAGGCACTTTTGTCAAAGATATTCTGGACAAAGATCTCAATGTAGCCTCAGCTGAGCAGGAAGTTCAAAGAAGTATTTCTCGCTTTGAAAACGCCATGGAGAACCTCGCCCACCGAGCTGAAGTGACACATGATAAAATTCAGTACCAGGTGCAACAGACTCAAGCGATGATTCATCTGCCGCGGCAAAAATTGCAACAGTGGGACAATCAATTTGCTCACTGGGCACGAGTGAAATCTTACGCGATTGAAGACGGTTTGGTTGATATTTCAAATAAAATTGAAACAACAGCCCAACAAGTTTCGAGTACAGTTCAGGAAAGCGCACGAGCAACAATTCTAGAAGTTCGCAGCAATCCTCGTCCCTATCTTTGGGCTGCCGGCATCGCAGGACTTTTTGCTGGGCTTTTGATCTTCACAGGATTTGGTGAGGACAGCCCGGACGACGAAATTTAACAAAATTAAATGTGCAGGAGAGCCTTCGGCGGTCAACTTTCACGAGTTGAGGCTTAATGCTCGACTTGCGTCGGGTCAGCTGGAGTCAATTTTGACAATTTTAAAGTGATATAGGGCAATCTGCGCGCAAAATTTTTACATTTGCAGACAGATTGCCTGCTATTAATTCCTCTATGCCGATCCTAGACTCATCACCTCCCCTTTCTATTCCGAAAAATCACACTTGAGGTGTGAATTGAAACGGAACTCCAAAAGATTGCTTCTTGCCGCAGGCCTGTCACTGACCTGCTATGCTGCAAGCACCCTATGGTACCGCTCGACAGAGCAGGTTCGTGAATCCTATGGAGATAAGAAACCGATTGCCTACATCGAGCGCAGCAAAGACGAAATTTCACGCCGCCCCTTGACTCAGACCATCTGGCAGCTTGTGTCCGATGGCGATGCGATTTATTCAGGCGAAACCGTTCGGACCTCGGCGCTTGGCGAGGTCCGAATTCAATTTGCAGAGGGTGCACGTTATTTGGAAATGGAACCCGATTCCTTGATCGTACTCAGTCAAAGCCAAAACAAGGAAATATCTTTAGACTTGGTTGACGGAAGCCTGGTGGTTCATCAAGCCGATCCAGCCAAAGAGGGAGCCAAAGAGAAAGCCACAGACGGAGCCAAAGAGGAAACCTCTGGCGAGACGGCACCCGGTTTGAGTTTAAAATCTGGAAATCGTAAACTCGATCTCTCTAAAGCAACAGCTTCTTTATCAAAGAACACGAATGGCAAATTGGATCTGCAAGTACTCAAGGGGCAAGTCAAATTTGAAGAAAATGGAAAAGCAAGTGAAATGACATCGGGCAAATCGGCCACTTTCGGCGGGAACGGTCTGACCTCAAACAAAGCTTCCGAAGATTTTCAAAAAATAGAACCTACGTCTGGACAAGCCCTTTCCCAGAATCCACACGACCTTCAGAAAATAAACTTCCACTGGAAAACTGCTGCAGCTCAAACGGCGGTTTTGTTTTATTTAGGAACGCAGAGAAATAATTTGAAATTAAAAGCTGAGTCCACTGACGGGCAAGTGTCCTTTCCTCTGCCAGCTGGAGTTTACTATTGGCAGCTTTCCTCAAAAAGCCAAGCAGACGAGAAAAAATCAACGTCGTCTCCAATCTACAAATTCGAAGTGGTCAATCGATTTCCCCCAGTCGTTATCGCTCCGACTGCGGACGAACGAATTTTAAATACCAAAACTGCAGTAGAATTTCGTTGGCTTCGAGCTGACCTTGCGAGTTCGACCAGGTTACAAGTTTCTAATCTTGAAGATTTTAAACAGTTGGCTGTGGATGAAAGTTTTGAACAAGCCGAACATGTGCAAAAGACTTTGCCAGACGGTGATTATTTTTTTCGAGTCAGCTCTCGTTTTGCAGATTCAGAAAAATGGCTTTCCAGTCCTGTTCAAAAATTTCATTTAGCTCAGACAGCGGAGCCTAAGCTCACTCGAATCTTATGGCGCAAAGAAAATGCTGTCGATCCTGAAAAATCAGAAGCTTTCACCGATTCAGACTCGGAGATGATCCATCAATTTTACACGGTTGCACCGCTTGTCACACTTCGATGGGCGCCGTCAAGTGATGGCAAAAGTAAAACCTATAAAATTAGGCTCGCGTCAACTGAAGAAAATCTTCGGGTTCGCCCAGAGCTCAAGGAAACTTCCGAGACTCAACTTGAAATTCCTCTCGCAGCCGCAGGAATCTACCTCGCTCAAGTTGAAGGATGGAGCGAAAAAAACGAGCTCGTTTCTCAGTCACCTATTCAGCAGATTCAAGTTGCACAGTTCCCGTTATTAAATCCGCCGCAAATTTTGCCATTAGAGGGAGCATTGCAAGCCACACTTCAGGGCAGACTAGATCTTCAGTGGAATCCAGTGCCGGGTGCGAAATCCTATGAAGTGTCTTTGCTTGATTCCCAGGGAAAAATCGTTCGCTCGGCGAAATTCGATAAGACCTCCACTTCTCTCATCAACTTACTTCCTGGAGATTTACAAGTTCAAGTTTTGGCGATTGATGTTTATGGACGGGCCGGAGAGAAAGCTCCCTCTCGAATGGTCCGAGTCCCCGCTTCCAGTGGTCTGGCAATTCCTAAATTTAAGAAAATGAAGGTGAAATGAAAATAGACCTGCTTTTTTTCTTTTCAATATTTTTGCTAGCCGACCTCGTAATGGTTTCAGTCGCCGCAGCCAATCAGCTGCCAAGCGATGGGACCCGTTACCGCCGGCATGTTGAATTTGAATGGGAAGCTGTGCCCGGCGCTCTGACCTACGATTTGGAAATTCAGAAATCCGGGAAGATCTTAAAATTCACAACCGGTTTGTCTCGATGGGAAGGAAGTTTAGTTCCGGGTTTGTATAAAATGCGAATTCGCGCCAAAGATCAGCGCGGAGTTCCGGCAGACTGGTCACCACCTGAAGATTTCAAAGTCTCACTGGAGCCCGCTACTTTGACTGCGCCTAAAAACGAAGAGCAGATTCTGTCTCAGGAAATTGAACAAACAAAAATAAAGTTTGTTTGGCTCCCAGTTCCTGCTGCGGAAAATTACCTGTTTCAGATTTCCTCAGAGGACGGATCTTTCAAGAGAATAGAGACAGTTCGAGACCCCGATTTAGAGCTTCGCTTGCCTGTCGCCAAGAAGTACAAATGGAATGTGATCGCAAACGGTTTGAGCTTACAAAGCGACTCCGTTACAGACGCAACATTTTCTCTGTTGGGAGCAAATATATTATCGCCAAATCTAGAGAAACCAGAAACCGAATTCGTTCGCGAATTGAAATGGAAGCCGGCTCCAAATGCGGCAAGCTACGATTGCAGTCTGCAGAAATGGAATGCTAAAGCGAAAGTTTGGGAGCAGGTCGAGAAAAAAGAAAACTTGACTGACACTTTTTGGAACTTTTCGCCGGATCACCCTGGTGGCCGTTACCGGTTTTTAGTTCAGGCCAAAGCCGATCTGCGGGGTCCGTCCTCAATTACTCATGTCGATTTCAAAGCCAAATCTGGAGACAGATCACCTGCAGCCGAAGAGATCACAACACTGCGAATGTCGATTGACCGGCTGATCGGCTGGTATGGAATTGCCAGCTACTTGATCACGATGGTGGATTACAAAGGTGTCAATTTTGACCGCTCGAATTCTGCGATCAGCTACTCAGCCATTGGTGGCACGGGGCGATTGGGCGCTGGGTATCTTTCACCTAAATCCGCTTGGGGATTTTTGGGCGTCACCGACCTCGGTGGAATCACAGTGGCAAATTCGAGCAATTATACCTACGCCTCAGCTGAGGCCAATGCCATTTACCGCATGCATTGGGGTGCACGCGGCGAGTTCCGTCAACAGGTGGGCGTCTTCTACAAAGAGCTCCCCGAAACAATTGGCAAAACTTCCGACTCGATCACAGCCATGAATTTGATCAAAACTTTGGGACCGCATTATGGTGCCGAGTACTGGTTTGCAGTCAATTCGAAGTGGGGTTTTCAAGTCAATGCTCATCTTTATCCGAGCTTGATCAAAGTGAAAACTCCCAACGGTCAAGACATTCAAGCCAGCTTTTCAAACCAACTGGGAGTGCTCGGCAGCTATCGTTTGGATCGAAATTTAACTGGACTTGCCGGATATGCTTTTCGCCAGGATCAGATCAGCTACAGAGCCGAAAGCGGGAAAGGCTCAGCCGGAGCAAATGATTTTAATCAAGTTCAATTGTCAGGGCATTACCTTAATCTTTTCTTAGAGTGGGCCATCTAATGCAAATCAAAAAAATAAAAATCCCCATTGCTATGAAAATCATCGGCCTCACCGTTACTATTTTGATTGGCGCCACCGCATGGATGGCCAAACAGACCTCGGATTACCTTCACAACGAGCTGCTCAAATCCCAAGATTACTCAAATATGATCGAAACCACTTCGCGCTCAAAAGAAGTCGAAAATATTCTAGCTACGACTTTGGAAAGAGCTCAAAATCTTGGTAATCTGTTGGGTAAAAGCAAAGAGGACAAGAACGCGTCCGAAAGCTTTGATTCGAATTTTGAGAAAGACAAGAATCTGATTTCTCTCGAGCTATGGAAAGTGACATCTCACGGTTTTGAATTTATCAGTCGGCGAACCAAGACATCCGAGCTCGAAGCCCTTCATCTCAACAAAGATTGGATTTCTGAAATTCACCAAAAAGCTGCATTCCCGCTTCAATCAGTGGTGCAAAAGCATATTGAAATTCGAAACTCTAGTGTGGATTCACGATTGCCTTTGCTGACTTTAGGAATTCCCCTCACTAAAGATGATCGAGGGCAAGTCGCGGTAGTGGAGCTTCTTGATTACAAACTATCACTCTTGCAAAAACCTTTCTCACAGCAAAGTGAGCGAAGCTTTTATCTGCTCGACCGTCTGGGAAATGTGCTTGCCCATCAAACAGAAAATCTCGCCACGAAACGCAGCCCAATGGGGAATTATCCAATTGTTGCAAAAGCTATGGCCGATACTAACCCGCAACGGCAGTTGCGCTTTTTGGATCCAGATACTCGTTCGGCTTTTATCGGAGCTTATATCAAAAATTCATTTTTCGGCGTTACCACTGTAGCTCAAACCTCCGAAGACATCATTCTTCAGCCAGCACGAGAAGTTCAAAGAAAAGCTTATCATGTCGCCGGAATCGTCGTTTCCGTGGCTCTCTTTTTGTGCTTCTTGTTCTCGATGACCTTAACCGGACCTCTCGAAAAGCTGGCCGAGCTGATCGAAGTTGTCTCAAAAGGAAATTTCGACGTCAAGGCACGTTCAATTGTTCACTCGAACGACGAAGTTGGCGACCTTGCGGTGGCTTTTGATCATATGACCGACGGTTTAAAGGAAAGAGATAAAGTGAAAAGTTTATTTAGCAAATTTCACGGCTCTTCGGTGGCTGAAGACCTCATCAAAAATGACATTGCAGTCGGCGGAACCAAAAAAGATGTCACGGTGTTTTTCTCAGACATCCGCGGCTTCACTCAATTCAGTGAAGGTCACACGCCAGAACAAGTCGTCGCCATGCTCAATGAATATTTTGGAGTGATGGTCAAAATCATCAATGAAAAAGGCGGAGTCGTCGACAAATTTATCGGCGACGCCATCATGGCGGTCTGGGGAGCTCCACACCGCACAGATCATGACACAGCTCTAGCCATCAGCGCCGCTCTTGAAATGAGAGTGGCCTTAGCCAAGCTCAATGAAACCAGATTGCAACGAGGCCAGACTGCCATCCTGATGGGGATGGGCCTGCACTGTGGTCCAGCCATTTCGGGCACCATCGGATCCGAGGAGAGAATGGAATACACAGTGATCGGAGACACAGTGAATATGACTTCTCGAATTGAATCCTCAACCAAAGCTTTCGGCACTGACCTTTTAGTCAGCGAAGCCGTCATGGCAAAAACTGAAAAAGAATTCGCATTTGTGGTCACTGGCTCAGCGGAGGTAAAAGGAAAGTCTGAACCTCTAAAGCTTTACTCCGTCTTAGGCCCTCGATCGAGCACTGGAGAGATTCAAGAAATCAGCACAGCTTATTCGTCCTACCAGTCGGAAAAGGCCGACAAGGTCAAAGTCGCAGGATGAGAATCTCAATATG
>JAYTZS010000065.1:0-6020 GCA_043741885.1 Bdellovibrio sp.
TTCACGGGCCGTGTCTCTGCGAGTTTCAGTTTTTAATTTCGCAAAAATAAACTGTGTGAAAAACTTGGTCGAAAGATCCAAAAGATAAACTAAGGGAGAAAGAAGCTGGTCCATAAACTCTAAGATGGCTCCGCCTGCAAGCACGACCTTGAGCGGATATCTAAGGGCTAATGATTTTGGCACTAGCTCGGCCATGACTACGCTGATAAAAGTTAAAGGCAACACCACAATCGCCACCGAAATAAACTCAGCAAGAGAGCTTGAAATCGGATAAGCGTTCAGTAGCTTCGGTGTAAAATCCGACTGCGCTCCGGCACCGGCAATTGCAGCCGCTACAGCTCCCACCAAAGTGATGCCAATTTGCAAAACCGAAAGAACTCTTTCCGGATTTCTTTTCAAAGCCAAAACTCGAGCCGCTTTTTTTGATCCCTTCAAAGCCAATTGCTTCAAGTGAGGACGTGACACGGTCACAAAAGCCATTTCAATTCCGGCAAAAATACAGTTTAACAAAAGGCAAAAAGCAATCACCAGCAATTCAGTCATTTTCACTCACGCTTATCATCACTCAGACTTATCATATTTCAGGATTGAAAAGCGAAGATTTCCTTCGCTCAGTTTGACCTTTTTCACCACTTGGTCTAGAGCAAGGGCTTGTAAGCAAGGCTATAAGAAGGAATGTGCAAAAAATGAACGGCGAACCAACGGACTTATCACGGAAAACCTCAACCAACTCGAAAACCGAAGTCCTTCAGGAGCTCGACGCTCTTATGACTGGCTTTTGGCTGTCCGATTTGGCTAACTTCTGTGCTTTTTTTTACACTCACTTCAGTTCAATCAACTGGCTCGGGTTTTACCTCAGTGACGGCAACAAACTTCGCTTGGGGCCCTTCATGGGCAAGCCCGCTTGTGTTGAAATTAATTTTGATCGTGGTGTGTGCGGCTCAAGCTTTGTGCAAAAAAAAGCCTTGCGAGTCGACGATGTGCATTTGTTCGCTGGCCATATTTCCTGTGACCCACAGTCGCGCTCAGAAATGGTCCTGCCGTTTGAAATTGGCGGGCATTTGCTTGGAGTTTTAGATGTGGACTCGCCGGAGACCTCTCGATTTCATGAATCGGATGAGCATCTTTTAAGCGCAGGACTTTCAATCCTCGCCAAGCACAATTCAGGGTATCGAGGTCTTCTTGGTGAGCCCCCTTCCATGTCGGTTGGCAGCGCTGAGCTGTAAATTGGACTGATTGAGAACAAAAGTTTTTCATTTGTCAGAGCCTACGTTAAGGTTGTGTGAAGCCGAATCAAACGTCACACGAGGGGTTTCACCGAATGGCCGAATTTCAACATCTAGGTCCTTTTTTAAAGTCCAAGAGAGAGAGCAATTCTTTTACCCAAGGAGCTCTCGCTACCGAATTAGGCAATGTTCACAGCCAGTTCGTTTCCAATTGGGAACGCGGCTTGTGCGCACCTCCTGGCCACTGCATTCATAAACTGATCGTCCTGCTAAAAATTGACCGCAAAGAATTAGTCAAAGTCATGCTTCGAGACGCTCAAGACGAAATCGAAGCCAAAGTCTACAAAAAGAAGTCGAACAAGAAGTAATCCGCACTTTTTATTCGCTTGAATCAAAGTGAGTCTTACACGAGTCGAAATTTCGGTCTTTCTCTGACATACGGAGGGAGATCTGGACTTCTTTTGCGCCCGTCGCTGCTTGGGGATTGAGCCGGAGCATAGCCTTAGGCCAAATCGTAGCCGCGGTTTTGTCTTCAAGCTCAAGCCTAGCGCTGAGTGAGTTGCAATTTCCAATTCTAGATCGGAGCAATTTCCAATTCTAGATCAGAGCGGCACTCCTTACATGCATTGAATTTGTCAAAAATTGCTTTCAGCGAGGCCTCCTGATTGATTCATTAAAAGAAGAGTCAAGAGAAGGGTCAAGAGAAGAACTAAAAACTGCAAAGGCCAAGATTCGTACACTCGAATAAAAGAAAAAAATAAAAATCCTCCAAAAATATTTTTCTGATGGAGCTCACACGCCTTCCTCCACCAAAGAATTTTAGACGAATGCCACCCTTGAAAATCAACTTAAAAAAAGCGGTGTCAAGGTCAGTGACCACGGAGCAGGTAGAAGATCAGCGCCCGAAAAACAAGCTTAGGATCGCATTCAAAAAAAGGTGCTAAAATACGGTCATATATAATGGCAGTCCTTTTGACCGCGAAGAAAATAATAAAAAACTCCTCTCTTGAGCAATGGCTTTTCGAAGTTCTAAATTCGATCGCGGCTAATCCGAATTTTAAAATAATCGACCCACTCCCAATTCACTGACCGATTAATAATTACTTTTTTTATCTTCTTGACGGGTTATTTCATGCTCTAGATTTACCCAGGCGAAAAGATCTTTTTATTTTTAAAGTTCTCCTCTGCCCGCCTCGAGATCAATTGAGGGCGAAGGAGTTAAGGCGCGTATAATTGCGATTTCACACTCACATGGGAGTGCTGCAAAAACCTCAGAAAAATACCTGTGATATGAGTACTCAACTGGAACTAGAAAGAGGAGTTTCATGCAGGAATCTGATTTCATGGCATCAAATAAATCTAAAAAGGAACACGGTGGTTCTCTGCTTGTTGGGAAACGAAAAGGGCCTCGAGCGCTATCAACTAAACATGCCATCCATTTAATTTTAAAGTCAGATTTGAAAGGTGTATTCAATCCAGGAAATCGCCGATTAGAACAACTGATTCGAAGCACAGCTGAGAGATTTCACATTCGCGTCTACTCCACGGCTTTGAACTGGTCTCACATTCACTGTGTGATGAAGATCAAAGACCGCAAGGATTACAATGCCTTCATTCGGGTACTGACGTCCATTCTCGCTCTCAGAATTCGAAAACACAAAAGCTTCTCAGGCAAAGTCTTCACTCTTCGCCCCTTCACGAGAATTCTCAACTGGGGAAGAGACTTCAAAAATGTTCTCTCGTACCTAGTTCTCAATCAGCTTGAGTCCTTGGGCCTGTTGGTTCGACCGAAGAAGACCAAAAAAAAGATTAGAAAGAAAACGTCTGAATGAGATCTGTCAGCAACCACGGGATCTTTTTAATTTGAGTGGGTATTTTGTGTAGTCCCGCTGCTCAATCGGGGCCAGACAGGTCTTCATAAGTCGCGATTTTGGTCAGTGCGATACTGAGTTCAGTGGCGCGACTTTACTTGTGCTTGGGTACAAGCCCAAGTCTTTAGTTTGTTATGGGTTACCGCATTTTGGTAAGTTTGTGAGTGGCAGCCCTTTTACAAGCAACATGTTGTACACAAGTCGTCTTTTATATTTTCACTCTTCGATATGATTGACCCTCCAAAAACAGAGAGACAGAGAGAAAGAGGGCCGCAGCTGTTCAACTTATAGCCAGGCAGCCATTTTTTTAAGCTTTCGACTTGCACATCTGTCGCCAACTCGCTCGTAGAAGAAATCATCGGAGCTCATTCCGGCACTTGTTTTGAAAGGTTTCTCAGTCAGAGGTTTTCTCATGACACATTTTCAAAATCCAGGTGCCGCGTTTTTTATCCGCTTGATTGCCTTCATTTTGCTGTTTGCCTTTTTTACCTCTCCGGGTTTTGCCGATTCTAGTATTCCTGAGTCATCCAAGGCCACTTTCATTGACTCTGGCTCTCGTTAACAGTTGAAGCGATGCGCCGCAAATTGAGGTTTGGGCAAACCAAATTTCTGCCCTTTTCTGTCTCATTCAAGTAAGTTGCCTGACAATGAAAAGCGCTTTGCAAGTGGTCGCTGTTGACGATCGTCCTGAAAATTTAATCGCACTTGAAGCCATTTTGCAGTCGCCGAATTACGACTTGGTGTTGCTGAACACGGGTGCTGAAGAGATTCCCGTCATTTTTTTCGCCGCCATCGACAGCAGGGATACTTATGTCAATTGGAAGCTTTCATCTCAAAAACATGAGCGCGACAGCTTTAAAATTAGCCGCGGCGAAATCCGTGCGGTTTCATCTTTCCGAATCTTAGGAGGCCTCAATGATCTCTACCGATCCAACCCGAGTTCAACTTCCACTGGCGCAGTTTAAATTCAATTCCGCGACCTCAGCCTCTCAATGAAACAGGAGCTTCACACCACCTGGTCCCGCCTAGCTTCGGTTGCAAGGCCTGAGAAAAAACCTTTGCTTTGGGGTTTGTTTTTTCTTTTGGTTTCCAGCCTTTCCGCGTTGGCGTTTCCGCAGATCATTCGCTGGCTGGTCGATTCGGTTTTGACTCCGAAACGCTTGGATCTTCTGCTACCCGTTGTCGGAGCGCTTTTTCTAGCCTCGATTCTTCAAGCGATGGCCACGGCCGTTCGTTATTATCTGTTTACTCTGACCGGTGAGCGGATCGTCCTGAAATTGCGCCAGCGCTTGTATGAAAAAATTCTTTCTCAGGAAATTTCTTTTTTTGATTTCAACCGCACTGGTGATCTGATGAGTCGCCTCTCTTCGGACTGCACCACTTTGCAAAATACAGTCAGTGTGAATGTGTCTCAGGGCCTGCGTAATTTAGGACAGGTCATCGGTGGCTTGGGCTTTATGTTTTACACATCATGGAAGCTTTCGACACTGATGATTCTTCTGCTGTTGCCGGTGGGTCTCGCTGCTGCGGTTTTTGGCCGGAAGATTCGTGGTCTGGCGCAAAAATTTCAAGCTGCCCTGGCAGAAGCTAGCATTGTCTCAGAGGAAACAATCTCTGGAGTCCGCACGGTGAAAAGTTTCGTCCAGGAAAACCGCGAAGCTGGTCGCTACCAGCAATCTTTAGCCTTGGCCTTAAAACTGGCGCAGACTCGAATCACTGCCGTTGCCCGGTTTATGTTGTTGCTGATGATTGTCGGATTTGCGGCGATTTGTTTTGTTTTGTGGTTTGGCGGCCACCAAGTTTTGCTTTCGGAACTGACGGTTGGGGATCTGACTCAGTTCATGCTCTATCTCATGTTGGTGGCGATTCAGGTTGGCAGCCTTGGTAGCCTATGGGGTGACTTGATGGCCGGAATCGGAGCCAGCCACCGCGTCTTCGAGATTTTAGAAAAATCTTCAGATATGTCGGATGCTGGCCGAGAGCTCTCGAATATTCAGGGCTATTTGCGCTTTTCCAAAGTGAGCTTTCACTATCCCGCTCGTGCTGATGCCACTGTTCTCAAGGAGGTGGATTTTGAAATCCACCCTGGGCAAGCGGTGGCTTTTGTGGGTCCTTCAGGCGGCGGCAAAACAACCATCGGAAGCTTGCTTCCTCGCTTTTATGAGCCGACAACGGGACAAATTCTTTTGGACCATGTCCCACTGAGCAGTTTAAAACCGAGCTGGCTGCGCTCGCAGATTGGCATTGTCTCTCAGGAACCCGTGCTAATTTCTAGCACGATCGAAGAGAACATTCGCTATGCCAAGCCAAATGCAAGCCCGGATGAAATTGAAAGAGCCGCCAAGGCAGCCAATGCCTGGGAATTTATACAGAGCTTTCCTGAGAAATTACAAACTCTTGTGGGTGAAAAGGGAATTCAACTCTCAGGTGGGCAAAAGCAAAGAATCGCCATTGCTCGAGCACTATTGAAAGACCCGAAAATTTTGATTTTGGACGAAGCCACTAGCAATTTAGATACGGCTAGCGAGAAGTCGGTTCAGGAAGCTTTGCAAAGGCTGATGAAAGGTCGAACAACTTTGGTCATAGCCCACCGACTGGCTAGCATTCAAAATGCTGATTTGATTTTTGTGGTTGCTCAAGGTCAGATTGTTCAAAAAGGAACTCATCAAGAACTTTCAGCAATCGAGGATGGAGTCTATTTTGATCTTTTGCAAAAACAATTTCGAAGTCTTGAATCTGTCTAGGGTCGTATTGAAGCGTTAGATTGAGCAGTCCTCGCTTTCATAACCTTCTCCAGTTTTCTGTTTTAAGTCAGATACTTAGGTGGAGATCTTGATTTTTGGCTTTCACAGGAAAAAATAAACAATGGAATTTGGCAAAGTCCCGGCTCAGTTTTTAACCAATATCGATTTTCATCAGTTTT
>JAYTZS010000066.1:0-16008 GCA_043741885.1 Bdellovibrio sp.
ATTTGTTTTGTCAAAGCTTCAAGCTGAGGTTGATAATACATTTCTTTTTCATTGCGGACCCCGAAGAGCATTCGATAGCTAAGGTTCGGGAAAAGTTCCTTTTTTGACATCAAATAACAATAGTGTTGAGACAATCCGGTGCCTGTGTTTAGGAAGACAATTTGTTGAGTTGGTGGCTCCTTGAAGAAAACTCGGCCAAAAGGTCCTGTGAAATTAACCAATTCTTCACCGTTCAATGACCAGACGTAGGTCGACGCGACTCCGGTCTCGACAAACTTAAACAGCAAGCGAAATCCGTTTTTTTGACGGTCATCCGAAGCAATGGAGTATGCGCGCATCGCTGGTTTTGGCTCGTGGGGCACATGCAAGGTCACAAACTGTCCAGCCTTAAATTGAAACTCGTTTGGTTCAATTGAGTTCAACACCAACTCGCGAACACTCGGAGTGTGGTCGATAATCTCCGCGACCTTCATCTTGTACATTATTCGCGTAGAAGACATTCGAAATCCTTTTCGGTAAACTGAGTACATACGCCAACTGACTGACGACTTCAAGGAAGATTAGGTAGATTAGTTTGATTCAAAATGCTCTGAGACTTTTGATTATTTTCTTTTTCAGCACACCTGTGTTTGCAAAAGTATCGATGAAATCGAGAGAAACACCGCATCCACTTTCTTTCGATGTGATTGGTCATGGCGTCGAGGCTCCGGAGATGGAGTTCGAGTACAAAATGGAAGGCGACGAGCTTTTGCTCGGCAACTTAAAAATCAACCCGGACAACTTTTTTGTCAAACTTCTTCCAGCAAGCCGCATGGATGCCCGACTGAATAAATCAGCGCTACCTGGAAGTCTGAATGATTGGGTTCTCTTATTTCAGTGGCCTGAGCACGTTATGTCGGAAGGCGTTTTGGAAGTGATCTCCCAAACCGGACACAGTGTTTGGAAAATAGAAATCAACCCGAAATCGTTGGAAGTGTGGAACTCTGAATTGGACACATGGCAAAAAAACATGAGCCGCGCTCAATTTTCAAAAGAAGATATTAGCAAATCTCCTTTGCTAAAAATCCAATTTGGCTTGCGAGATGCACAAAATCTGACCCCATTTTGGAAAATGGATGAAAACTTTCACTTTTGTTTCTCCAAGGTTGACGGCGCAGGACAAACTCGGATGTGCACTCCACAGTATGAAATTGTTAAAAAAGAGAGTGGGATTGCACTTGCTGTGGTCCCGCGAACTCCAGAGCCCGGCCGAGTGATTTTAATGAATGAACCAGCAAAGCTAGCCAGTCTTCTTCCAGCTCCAGAGAACATTGCTATTCAATTCTATGCCGAGCTTCCATCGGGAATGAGTTATGAATTTTTTGCGACTCCGGAGAAAATTCATTTGGTAGATATGGTCGAGGACCCACAAGATCCTGAATATGCCATTGTGACAACGGAGGGAAAAGCACCTCTGACAGAAGCGACGTTGTTAAATAAAGTCAAGACTCCGGAGTGGGTACAAAAGATTGGTTGGCAACAAACAATTGGAGATTTCAGGCAGTATTGGAAAGCTCGAATTCCAGTGAAAGATTCATTTTTGATGATTCCAGGGCAAGGGGGCGGTGCCTTTCGGCAAAAATTTCTGATACAACAGCTTCCGACTGAGAAAATTCGGCCGTACATCATTGCTAGATCTGCAAAAGCCACTTACAAAGAAAATGCTCCGGTTGCTGGCAAAAAAATGGACGGAGTTGCTCTGAGCTCGACGCAAAATTCAGTGGAAGTAGACGGTGATTCTTTTGTCTGGCACTTCGGTGCAACCCAAAGGGGACAAATGAATCGAAGCACTCTGCTCGTGCAGGCGGGAGAACTGACTTTTCCTGCCTATCATGAAATGTACAAAGGCTATCCGAGGGAATTAAGTGCTCGAGTTTCAGGCGTCATCGGAACAGAAAATGTGATTACCCTGATGACAGAAGTTGCCTTCAATTACTGGTATGAAGATTTGTTCGGATGGACAAACTACTGGGCCGGGCGGCAACGCTGGGGTACCAGTTTGAAAGCCTTTCGCTCACTTTCCAATATCAAGATTTCAAGTAAAGATGAAAAACTGATTAGTTACACCGGGGAAATTAAGTATCGTTTGAATCCGGGTCTTTGGGGCCGGGATGAAACATGGGGTTTGATCGCTGGATATCAAAAGGTCGGCTATGATTATTTTCAAAATGATATGATGGGGCCTGGCTTTTTCTGGGCTCGTTCGATGCCGAAGGTATTCGATAATCTGTTTAATTTGATTCCCTATCTCAATTATCCAAAATGGGTCGATCTTGAATTTATTTATTACATGCTGTCCCTGACTCCAGGATCGACTTTAGGTCGCGGGCAGGCCGGTAATTGGTCGTTGAACTTCCATGGTCAGATTTTATTTTCGGAACAGTTTTTTGGAGAGGCTGGATTCGGAATCAAGCAGTATGACTATAGTCACTCCTTCAATAGCGCTCGGATCCGCGACCAGAACTTTACTTTTGCCTCTTTTTACGGAACTGCGGGCCTAGGCTTTAAGTTTTAATTTACACTTTTAATTTACACGGTCTCGCTTTGTCGATAGGTTCGTCATAGTGAAACAATCTTCTTTCTCTTTTTTGTCTTATTTCAAAAGCACTTTCATCTTTAGCATCTTAGGACTGGTGCTCGCAGCGGTTATTGGATTTTATTACTCAGGTCATTTTCAGGGCGCTTTGAATGCACTTTTCGTTTGTTCGATTTTGGGAGTCCTTGAAACTTCTCTTTCCTTCGACAATGCCGTAGTTAACGCCAGTGTCTTGAAGCAAATGTCGCCCCTATGGCAGCACCGGTTCCTGACTTGGGGAATGTTCATTGCAGTTTTTGGAATGCGGATCGTTTTTCCGCTGTTGATTGTGGCCATCGTTGGCCACTTGGGACCGATTGAGGCGCTCAGGCTTGCTCTTTTTTCACCTGTCGAATACGCCACCGTGATGTTATCAGCTGAACACGAAATCTCCGCTTTCGGAGGTGCGTTTCTTTTGCTGGTTGCCTTGAAATATTTTTTTAATCGAGAAAAAACAGTTCATTGGATTCGAATGCTTGAAAAACCGTTGGCGAAAATGGGAAAGCTCGAGGCTGTCGAAGTCGGAATCACTTTGGTGGTGATTTACGGCATGAGCCATCTGGTAAAACCTGGCGAAACTATCACTTTTCTCTATGCTGGAATTGCCGGAGTCCTTACTTTTCTTATGGTTGACGCTGTCAGTGTTTTTCTTCATGTTCCAGAGGCGACACAAAAAAATATTCACCGCGCAAGTCTCGGACTTTTTTTATATCTGGAAGTTCTCGATGCCTCTTTTAGTTTTGACGGAGTGATCGGCGCCTTTGCGATCAGCCACAACTTATTTATCATCGCCATTGGATTGGGGATCGGGGCTCTTTTTGTTCGAAGCCTGACGATTCTGATGGTGGATAGAGGCACTTTGGATTCTTATTTGTTCCTGGAACACGGTGCTTTCTACGCTTTAGGTGCCCTGGCTCTTATCATGTTTTTGAATACGATTGCGCATGTTCCGGAACTGGTCTCGGGATTGGTTGGGGCTTTTTTCATAGGCTTCGCGATTTGGTCCAGCATTCGGACGCGAAAAAAGACTCAGTCTTCGACTCGTTCTTTTGGGTAATTTTTGGCGGTTTCCGACGACGGCTGATCAGCTTGATGTTGTTTCATAGCTTCCCTTGCTTTTTTGCCAGTGATTCCCACCCATTCTGGAAAAAAAACTGCTAAGCCGACAAAAATCGCAGTTACAAAGATAAAAAATCCACACAAGATCCACGCGATGGCCATTGCTGATATTTCCTTTTCCAGTTAATGTTCAGCCTATGACAGGCTACAACCCGAAAGATCATTTTTACAAGAAAGCAAAAAAAGAAAACTTTGCGGCTCGCTCTGTTTTCAAATTGGAAGAGATCGATCAAAAGCTCAAGCTAGTGAAACCGGGCCAACTGATTCTGGATCTTGGCGCTGCCCCCGGTTCGTGGTCCCAATACTGCTCTAAAAAGATCGGCAGCAAAGGTCAGATTCTTGGCGTCGATCTAACTGAAATTCAAGTCAAATTGCCAAATGCAATTTTCATCCAGGCAGATCTTCGAGATGCGCAGTTAGAAAAAATTTTTTCAGAGAACGGCGTGGTTCCGCCGTTTGATTTGGTGCTTTCCGACATGGCGCCAAAAACGACCGGAATTCGATTGACCGACCAAACTCGATCGATGGAACTTTGCGAATTGGCCTTGGACATCGCCAGACGATTTTTGAAGCCAGGCGGTCATTTTGTTTGCAAGTTGTTTCACAGTGATGATTTCGTGCCCTTGCGAAATGAAATCAAAAAGTCATTTGATAAGTTTGAAGCTGTCAAACCTGAAAGCACACGAAAAATCAGCAAAGAGATATTTTTGATTGGAATTAAGAAAAAGAGCTAAAAAACTGCATATAAAGAGCGAATGATCAGATCTAATAAATCGAACCAATTATGACTTGTAAATAGAAAAATTTGGAAAGTGCAACGGTTCATTCACCTCACAAAGGCAGGGGTGATGCTGTGAAATCAAGGCCCGACTGGCTTTTCCACAAGCCACAACTTGAAATTTTTTAGGCTTGGAAATCTCAAGTAAATCCTGCAA
This sequence comes from Bdellovibrio sp., assembly GCA_043741885.1. GTDB lineage: Bacteria > Bdellovibrionota > Bdellovibrionia > Bdellovibrionales > Bdellovibrionaceae > 21-14-0-10-47-8. The sequence goes on from JAYTZS010000066.1 coordinate 4,669, forward strand.
AGTTTTCTCAATGGCTCGATTCTGTGACAGTTTATTGTAAATTTGATCTTCGACTCGACCCATCTGAAAGCCCAACCAGTGGTCGACTTTCTCCGAATGAATTTTAGCTTGGGCGTAAGAAAAAATCTCAGGATTGGGTGTCAATTCGAACAGTGGAACAGGGTCTTTAGAATCAAATTTAGAATCAAATTTAGAATCAAAGATGATTTCGTTCAATGGCAAGTTTGCTTGAAAGTCCACCATTCGCGGAGGATGAAACCTCGTCAACTGGAGATTGTATCGAATGGCTGACAATCAAACCTGAAGTGGGCATGGAAGTCGAGTTTGTAAAGACAAATCCTTCGGCAGATTGATAATTGCCTTTCATAGCCAAACTGCGAAACGCATTCAGGCGGGTTCCGTTGTTGGTTTTTTGCAGCAGTGCTTTTTCTTTTACTCCACTTTGAACAATTTTCTCGATTATCTGTGAAGGAGTGAAATAATCCTGAGTCAGTAGCAAGGCAGCCACACCAGATACGAAGGCAGTGGCTTGTGAAGTGCCCGACATCTCACCGCTGAGGCCATTGGGAAGTGTGGACAAGATGTTGTCACCGGGGGCAGCCACGGACACCGAGAGGGCTCCGAAGTTAGCATACTCCGGAATTTTCAAAGCTGAATTCAAAGCGGTGACAGAAAGAATATTCGATAGCTTGTAATCTGCAGGGAAGTAGGGATTTTTGTCGGTATCCACTCCATCATTGCCGGCTGCTGCAACCAAAAGGATGTTGTTTTCCTCGGCTAGTTTGAGCAGGGCCTCTTCTTGCCGGCTGGAACCAGGGCCTCCGCCAGAGAAATTGATGATTTGCGCATGCATCTGAATGGCGTATCGAAAAGCCTGAAGTGAGTGCACCACATTTTCTTCTGCTGAAGAGCGAGCATCATAATATTTGAGAATCATCTGTTGCGCTTGGGGAGCCACACTGGAAATAATTCCCGCGATATGGGTCCCGTGACCATGCTGATCCGAAAATTGTGCCGAATGATTCACGAAGTTCCATCCATGCACATCATCAATATAGCCGTTGCCGTCGTCGTCTACACCATTGCTAGCTTTGTCTCGGCCGGCTGAATCTAAACCGGATTCACCCGTATTGGTCCATAAGGAAGTTTGAACTTCAGTGGGGTGTTGCTTGCTCCCGAAATCGACTCCCGTGTCGATGATGGCAATCACCGGTCTATGATCGCCAGCAAGTTCTTGAGCTTGGTTGGTCTCGATTTGTTGGTGAGCCCAAGAACTTACTGGCGATTTTTTATTTTTCAAAAGTTTACTGCCTAAAAGAATATTTGGAGATTGAGCCCAGGCAGAAGAAAAAGCCAAAAGATGAACCAGGCCATAGGCTAGGAAGTAAAGAGTAAGGACCTTAAGGAAGACTTTTGAAGTCATTGGTTTCTCCGACTCGAAGTGGTTGAAGGGGGCGATCGTTGTCACTGACAAGAATTTTTCTGAGAAACAAAGTTTGATTAGCTTGCTTGAAAGCTTCGAAACGAAAAAGTTGGCTGTGAGTTTTTTTGTCTAGACAAATTTTATCGAGACGAGATTGCAACACCGTGCTTGACACTTTCTGATAGGAGTATTTTTCTTGGCAGCCATTGGAGGAATGGATACTTTGAATCTGGTCCTTTTGGACATCATAGGTCATGTAAAATTTTTGCTGAGTATCGGACCACTCGACTAAGTTATGAAATTCGTCGTAGCGATAATTTATTTTGAACACTGAACTTTTGCCAACTGAAACCAAGTTGTTGTCAATCAGTTGATAGTCTTTGTGAAGGACTAATTTCTCATTCTGATAAGCTTCGATAAAACTCAGGTTCTGAGAAATTTGCGAGTAGAAAAAACGCAGCTCACTGTGGGGAAAGGAAAGAGAAATCAATCTATCCTGCTGGTAAAAGAGCTCAACCAGTGGAGAATTCTGGGTTTTTTGCAAAGCCACCAGCCTTCCTTGGCGGTTGAATTTCTGGAAACCTCCCGTTGCCAGTTTTACCCACCAGAATTTGTTTTTCTGGTGAGCCTTTTTATTATGAGTGCCTTCGCAGTCGCTCACTAAGATTTGGCTTCCTTGCCAATGGAGTGTGGTCTCAATTTCAGAACACCATCCGAAGCCGAATATTCCTTGGCGAAGATTTCGGCTGTTATAAATGCGGTTCAAATCAAATAAAATATTATTGCCTCCGGACCTGGTCGGCTTGGAGTCTGTCCAACGAAAATCCGTCCAAGTCTGAATGTAACTTCCGTCACGCATATTCACGTCGGAATAAGCCGATTGGCAAAGCGCTGCTGGCAAGAGCGCTGAGAGTAAAAATTTAGTCATACTGGATAGAAGAGCAAGGATGAGGCCAGGCTCTGGTGCAACCAAGGTTAGAGCTCTTCAGTTTTGAGTGAGCTTTGAGTGAAACCTGTCAAAGATTTAAAAAACACTGTGAGACCCTGTCAAGGCTGACAGGGTTGTCGAACTTACAAACATCCCAGTTTAGGATCGAAACCGTTAGGCGACGTTCTGTAGGCTTGCTTGGGCTACTGAGTATTTGTTGCGGCCTGTATTTTTTGACTGATATAAAGCTAAATCCGCACGTTTCATCCACTGGTCAGCAGACTCGCCCGAGGTGAGCTGAGCCAATCCCATGGAGATTGTGAAACTGATTTTATTTTCCCCGTGGATAAAAACTTGTCTTCGAATCAATGCCATGACCTCTTCGGCTTTGTGAATGGCATGGTCTAAACGGAAGTCTGGCAAAATCACTGCGAATTCTTCTCCACCAATTCGTGCTAGAAAATCCGTCTCACGGTGAAACACTTTCTTCAGTAACTGAACAGATTCTTTTAAGATGAAGTCGCCAACATCATGGCCATAGGAATCATTGATTTTTTTAAAAAAATCGATATCGAGCATAATCAAAGAAACAGGATTGTGCGAAAGGTTGTGCAAGCTGATGTATTTCTTTACCTGCTCATCATAACTTTTGCGGTTGAATGCTCCGGTCAAATGATCAGAGCGCATGCTGTGATTCGCTTGGACCAATTGCCTTTTGACTGTACTGAGGTTTTTTTGAATAGCGTCCATTCTCTTCGACCGGTGCTCGTCTTTTTTGGTTTGCACTTCAATATAAGAATCGATGAATTCGCGGGATTTGTTTCTAAGCACATCGATCGAGTTGGATTCAACGGCCTCTCGCAGTTGCTCGAGATTATGGCGCACATCTAAGTCTTTGATTTGCTCAAAACGGATATCTTCTCCCAGTTGGTCGGCAAAATCCCAAATGATGTTTTTGAAATCATCGAATGTGTTTTGAATGTAAGTGTATTCATCGATTCGGTAACTCGAAAAAAATTGTCGCAGTCGAAAAAGACTTTTTGCAGCTTGCTCGGCATCTTGGCTCATAATTCCCTTGGCAAATTCATCAAGAGATTCGCGAACTCGACGCACTGGCTGAGTGTCGATTTCAATGAGATGTTTGTTGTAAGTGTCCAAAATGTGCAAAAGAGTCGCTTTTTCTTCCGAAATTTCATTGTGAGTGGTGACCGCAGTCGGCTGGTCTTCCCAGGGAATATCAAATTGCTCAAGCAGTTTTTTTACCCATTGCTTCACTAGCGGCCCCCTTTAATACTTCAAATCATCTTGGACCTTCTGTTATCGGAGAAAGAATTCATTCAGTGTACTGGCCCATCATCTAGTTGGAGCGGATAAAAGAACAGCCAGGCAGTGAACCTGGCTGCAAGAAGTTAATAAGAAAGAGAACTTCTACAGAAGAACTTTACCTCAGTTAAAAGAAGATTTGTTTTTCACATTGGGCGAATCATTCTGAGGCACAGAGACAACTTGAGACGAAGTTGAGGCCATAGAATCAGCTTGAGGTGACTGCTGGTGAACGTGAGGCTGAGCTTGTGTCTGAGTGTGAGCTGCGGCGGAAGCTGCGGCTTGGTGTTGCGCAAAAGCTTGAGCTTTCAACTCTCGGTCCATTCGCTTGTCTTCCATAAAGCTAGCTATTAGGGTAATGACAGCATCCAACAGAGGTGCTGCCACAGATGCCGGCTGGGGTTGCTGCCGAGGCGTTTCTATTGGTAACATCCACATCCGCCGATTTGAAAACCAGAGCAGACAGAGAGCAGAAAATAGGACCAGCCCAAGTCCAACCCATGACGTTTGAGACAGATAAATACCATGTAGATCTCGACTGGTTAAAACTAAATCTAGGAGGACTGTTATCAGTCCAGCTAGGAAAATCATTAAACTGCCAAGAATTCCAGCGGTAAGTAAAAGTACGCGTCGAAGCGAAGACAGACCGAAGTTTGCTAAGAAACCTCGATCTGTTTTTTCGCCCGACATCATTGCTCTTTCCAACAAAACATTCAGAAGTAGAGACAAAATCTTACTGACCATCGTTTTCCGCCTTGTCGTCTGTTGGACTCGGCTGAAACCGGTTCAACTAGTTAGAAGAACTTCGTGAAGAAGAAATCCACATTCCTAGTCCTACTCCGATCGCTGCCGCGCCGAGGATTGCATAGAATGGATTGCTTCTGATGACTCCAGTGGAAGCATCGAAATAATCTTTAGCAGAGTCTTGGACATTCGAAAAGTTTTGTTTCACGAAATCAACTGCCGGTTGAGCTTGATCCATGATTGAATTTTTTGCATCGCCAAGAACTTGGCTACCTACATGGGGAGTGTTCTTGAAAGCATCTTTGCTTCCGGAAGTATTTCCAGAAGTGCTTGTAGAAGTTGACAGTGAGTTCGAACCGCTCATTGATTTTTCCATATATATCCTCCTGTGGATTGTGGAAATAGTTAATTAGACCGAATTTAAACACTAAATTAAAACATCGAATCAAAAATAAGCACGGCCCGGAAATAACGGGGCCGTGCCTGAAACTCTATTTACTAAAGACTGATTGGAAAGCTCAAGCTTGCCAAATAACCGCGTTGACCGAAGTCTGCGCTGGTGTTTGTGCTGCCAGCAGCTGTTCCACGGGACTGAAGTTCTGTGGTTCGATAAGTCAAATCTTCATACTCAAGATTGAGGCTGACATTTTGAATGTGAAAACCAACACCAGCTCTCCATCCGTAAGGATCTTTGAACTTAAAGTCGACGCTGTTAGCTCCAGCCTGTGGATCGCTGATTCCGTCTAGTACATAAGTTCCCCAAAGTCTCATGCCCCAAACTGGAGCTTGGAAACCAAGAGTTGGACCATAGTTGTAAACATTTGAGTCAGCGCTGGAGTAGGCAGAACCGGTCAGGTGTGAGCGCTCATAACGGCCATCGACCGCTAGGAAAACGATGTCATTGATATGACCTCCGACCTTTAAATCTACTCCCACTCCATCAGAAGTTCCATTGACATCTCCGACTGGAAGCAGCTGAGAAGTTTTTAGGTCTGTTTGAGTGCGAGAACCAAAAATTCCCGGTTCAATATAAAAACCGCCGTAAGCCGACGGAGCAGCAGTTGTTTCTTCACGATAAGTTCGAGACGTCGTATCCGTTGTTGCGCCAGACGTTGCTCCCGTTGTCGCAGCCGGATTCATACTGTTATTTGAATTCATATTGGTCGTGTCTGAGGTCGACGGAGCAGTTGAAGATGAGCCAGTCGAATAACTTGAACCCGCAGTTCCGTAAGGTGCTGGCGACGCAGGTGCCGTCGATGAAGAACCCGTTCTTGAGTCTAAGCTTGAATCTGACGGCGAGCTCAGTGAGTTTGAATTCCCAAATGAACTGTCGCGCGTCGAGTTAATGGTTGGGCTGGAGGTGGTAGCATTTGTAGTGGTGGTTTCGGCAAACGCAAATCCGCTGATTGCTGAAGCCAACAAGAGAACTGAAAATTTCATAAAAAACTCCTTGTTGGAAATTGGAAATCAATCCTAAATAATATCTTTTAAACTAAAGTTGATCGTTCTTATTGCTTTTAAAACTTTCTTTGAAGTTCTCAGTTGCATCGGCAAGTTTTCCCATAACTGAGCGACTTCCATCCTGCGGCTTTTGTTCATATCTTTTAACGATCTCATCAAGCTTTGAGGAAACTTCGTCTTGGCTGTGTCCATATCGCTGTTGAATCATACCTGCGACTGACCCCATGTTACCTTCGGCTCGGTCCAATTCTTCGCCTGTGAGTTTGCCCCACATCTGTTGAATTTCGCCTTTGATTTCGCGCCACGCGCCTTTGACTGTATTTTCGTTCATATGAGCCTCCTGTGAGGTGGAAATGAGTTCATAAATAAAACATCCGATCCCAACTAAGGCAATGAAAGTGCCAAACGCGAAGCGAAGAAAATATTCAGCTAATGTCTTTGTAGAGGCGATGACTTCGTTTTAACTGATTTCGGAAAAGGAAGGTGGGTGCAAAGTTCCCCGCATTGGCGGACATTTGACCCCAGATGAAAGCAACAGAATTCAGCTTATTGCAATGGCATAAAAGAAGTTTAAGGCTGGCCTCAAGGTTGCAGATTCGTACTTCAATCAGGAGGTTTTTATGCTTCGCGCAGCTGTTATTTTTTTTGTTCTTGCCTTAGTGGCAATTTTATTTGGCGCAACCGGTTTTGCCGGTGTTTCAATGGACATTGGCAAAGGGCTGTTATTTGTATTCTTGATTCTAGCTTTGGTCAGCTTTGTTGTCGGAATGCTACGAGGACAAGGTCCGAAAAGTCTTACCTAAAACTTTGATGATAGGATTTTTTTTGAGCATTTACGTTTGTTAAAAACGGATTTAACTTATGCTGCAGGGATACGGTTGACTGTACCAATTGCTTACAGCCCTGTGCCTAAAATTGAACGCGAGGTTATTATGGGTCAGCAAGATAACAAACCGGATAATACAGTTTTAAGATCTCTGGGTAAAGATCGATCGTCCAAGACGAAACCTTCGGAAGCGGAAGAATTTATCGACGATGCGTCGAATTCTGATCGCCTTCCTGGTCCTTCCGCAAATCCCAATCGGACAAAAACAGAATCGCCGACTAAAAAAAGCCAGCTCTGATTCTTTTCTAACTTTAGAAGCTTGATCGACATCCTCACACTCTCCTGCAGAATTCACACCGTGATTAAAGATTTCCCTTCAGTTCATAAAGTTAGCATATTTTTGGAACAATCCTTGCTTGGTCTTGGAGATAGCAAAATATTTGTATCGAGGTTTCAAGTGACAAATGATCAAGCAACTCCCGGTTCACCCCAAAATTTAGAGATCAAACAAATTCTATTACGATTGAGTGAGCAGATCGAGGAGTTTATAAATTCCGATAGACTCGCCGAAAATAATGTCAAAGACGTAAAATCATTTGATCCAATTTTAACTTCTGTGGAGTGGTTTTTGGCTGGAGCAGCAGCAAGTGGCGTTCTGAGTTATTTTTTAGACCCGGAACGGGGACAGCAGCGCCGGACCAGGGTCAAATTGAAATTGGATTATTACCGACGCAGAGGAAGCCTATGGGCATCTGGCAAACTCAACAAGAAAAACTTGCCACTCACACAGTGGACATCGGAAACTTTGCCAAAAAAAAGTTTAGTGGCGATGGAATGGCCGGCAAAGGTTTGGGGTGATGAAGACGCCGAATCCTTGCCCTGAGATCTTTAACTCTTGAAACTTAAATGTGAAATTTATCTATTTTTTTGGATTCATTTTGCACTGACATAAAGGCTCCTTTGAAAAAAGGAGGTTACTGCTGGGGAACTAGAATTTTCAGCAAGCCAGGATGCACTAGGAATTGGGCTGGAGTTTCAGTTCGAATATCTCCGTCGACATCAATCTCTTTGGGCCGATCCGTCTCAATAAAAATCTGTTTTCCGACAAATAAAGTAACTGACCGCTTTTGTTGATATTTTCCACTTCTCAAAGCAGAAATTAATCCAAATCCATGCCAAATGCTTTTGAGTTCTAAACTGAGACAATGGAAAACTCCGTCTTGCAAAGTTGCCTTTTCTTGAATCGTTAGGCCCGAGCCATAGTGACGTCCATTGCAAACAGATATTTGCCAGGAAAGACTTTTCACTTTTTGATTGTCACAAATGATCACGGCGCGAAAGGGCCGGACTCGGAAGGCCACCTGCAGTGCGGTCAGAATGAATGCGAACACTCCCAAATACTTTTTGAGACCCCCATGAACGGCTTGATTGATTTTTGCACTGAAGCCGATGCCGGCCACGTTGACGAAATAAATTCCATTCACAGAACCTAAATCAATCGAGATGCACTTGCCAGTTTGTAGCAACTGAGCGCACTCATATAGATCGGTTGGTAGCTGAAAGGTGCGTGCCAAATTGTTTGCGGTGCCCAATGGTAACAACAAAAGTGGCAACTGAGTTTCGATCAGAGCCGGCAAGGCTTCATTGACCGATCCATCGCCGCCGCCAATCAGAACACACTCTATTTGATTTCGATATTCAAGAATGAGAGAGTTAAAATCCTGGGACTGTTTTTCAACCGGCAGGTGCAAAACTTCGTAACCCAGGGGTTGAAAAGCAGCTTGAACTTGCGCCGCTATTTTCACAACGGTTCCCGATCTAGCTTTGGGGTTTAGAAGAAAGAGGATTTGTTTCAAACATGAGCTCCTATCGATTTCTTCAATTGTCAGACCTACATTTCGGACGCATTCATGATCCTATTTTAGACGATCTCAAGAAATTTATTTTAGCGCAAACAGATTTGGACCTTGTCATCATCACCGGCGATTTAACGCAAAGAGCTCGGTCGCATCAATTTCTCGCGGCTCGCCAGTTCATTGAAAGTTTGCCACAACCTGTGTTCGTCATTCCAGGAAACCACGATGTTCCACTGTATCATCTATTTTTGAGGTTCTTTCGACCCTATCACAAATACCGGGAAGCAATGGGAGATTGGACTGAAAAAATTTACGAGGATTCGGTAGCGGCCGTGTTTGGACTTTGGACCGTGAATCGATTCAAAGTGGAGCAAGGAAAGCTAAATCAAAAGCAGGTTCTTTGGCTTGAAGACAAAATTAAAACTGTGCCGAATGAAAAAATTAAAATTTTTGCCTGTCATCATCCTCCGGAAACTTTGAAAGAAGATCACGTCCAGCGGCTTTTGGCTCTACAACCCGATGTGATCCTTTGGGGTCATGATCACCAGAGCCGAGCTTTTTTGGCTCCCCAAGTTGGTCACCAAGTTGGTCATGAAACTAGTCACGAAACTGTTCGTCAGACTTTGATGTTGGCCGCCGGGACTTCGATCTCTTCTCGGACTCGGGAAGAAGCGAACAGTTTCAACCGAGTAAGTATTGAGCCTAGAAAGATCATGGTTGAGGTTTGGACTCACTCTAAGGACTCATCTCTTGGGTTTGAGAAGTCAAATACCTCTGAGTTTGTTCGCTAGCGAGTGCCCAGGGTTGGATCGGGCATCTGGCTTCGCAATTGGCCCGTTGGGAGCGCAGACTCTAGCCTTTTCAGGTAAATCGGATAAGTGTGAAAAACTGGATCGGTTGCAATCTCAAACTCTTTTTGCGCAATCAAAAGTAAAATTTCTCGATGACAGCGCTCGCCCAATTCACACTGGCAAACCAAATACACATCTTTTTCCACACTGCTTTTTGCTAGCCATCTGAAGTATTCAAAGGCTCGACGAGACAGAGAAAATCTTTCTTCGTAATGAGATTTCTCAAATCCTGCCCCGTGGCCCTCGAGGGCCTGGAAATGTTTGAAATCCTTCAGCAGCTCCGGAGTCGGTGCCAAATCATTGCGGAATTCATCTTTCAGTTCTTTTTTTAAACCCCGCGGATAAAAGCACATACTAATGACAATATATCCATTCTCTCGTGTCAGAGCGCCAGAGCGAATTTGATTGATCGAAGCTTGTTTTAACATAACGATTATTTAATCACATTTTCAAAGGAGCAGAGTAGAACTGCCTAATAGCATCGGCTTTCGATCAATTTTTTGCCTATTGCAGTGCATTTCCATTGGTCGCAAGCCTGATTTGAAAATACCGTTCTCTTTATGGAAATAGCTCTCGGAATCTTCGGATACATTTTTCTACGATGTGTGGTCGCCGGCTTTTATACAATTGATCAAAACGAGCGGGCGGTGAAAACTGCCTTCGGACGAGCTGATCGGATGAACGACCGCTCAACCAATCAAGAAGCCTTCGCAGAACCACTGAATGAGGCAGAGAAACTTCGCTACAATTATCCCATTTTAAATGTGATTGGTCCAGGCCTGCATTTCAAAATGCCTTGGGAAAAAATTTACAAAGTGTCCATTGCCACTGAAACTATGAATATGGCCTTTGACCCAGAGTCTCCTCGAGCCAACAGTGATGGCACTGTTTTAGAAGCTGTCACCAGAGACCAATTGAATATCGGCCTCAAAGGACAAATCCGTTTTCGAGTGTCAGAACGGAATTTGTACGCTTACTTTTTTGGAATCCGCAATCCGATCGCTCACGTGATGGGTTATTTCGTCTCCATTTTGCGTGAAAAAATCGCCAATTTTGAAGGGCAGACCCCGCTTGTCAAAGAGATGAGCCTTGAAGCCCAAGCTCAAGAGATTCATGTCACCGAAACCGTGTCAGTGAACGATCTGAGAAAAAACCTTCGTGATATCAATGATATTTTGGTTCAAGAGTGCCACGTAGCCGAAGCCCGCTATGGAATGATTTTAGATGCTTCTCTGATCACCGGGATTGAGCCCCCGCACGAAGTGGATTCGGCTTTGGCTGCAATCAATACGGCTTACAACAATGTTTCTTCCGAAATTAGTTTGGCTAAAGCCTCAGCCGATCAGACCATCGTCCAGTCTCGCCGAGCGGTCGAAATTGAGACTTTAAAGGCGCAAGCTGAGGTCGAACCTTTGCTGGCAATGTCGACTCAGATGCGAGATTTGAAGTCGGCTGGTCCTGGGGTGCTTGAAAGCTTTGTTCGAAACGTGAAATTGAACACTTTCAAAGTCGCCAAGAAAATTGTGATCGAACGCTCTGAAGGGCGGCCACTATGATGATTGTTATGGGATTTGCGATTGCTCTAGGATTAGAACTGATCATTTTAAAACTCTTAAAGTTTTTTCTTTTCTACACTGTGGTCGAAGAAGGAAGCTGTCAGGTCCTTACTTTGTTTGGCCAGGTGGTCGTTGTACTAGAGCGGCCGGGAATTCACTATTTATGGCCGAAACTTTCTTGGAAAGCTCTAGTGATCAATATTGTAGGCCGGCTGTATGTTCTGAACATGCGAATGGATCAAGTCTATCTGCGCTCTCAACCAGTGAATTCAGAAGAGGGCGCTCCGATGGGAATCGGGATTTGGTATGAAATGCTGATTGGCGATCCCTTGGCTTATTTGTTCAAAAACACGGATCCCCGTGGCTCCCTTT
>JAYTZS010000067.1:0-6001 GCA_043741885.1 Bdellovibrio sp.
CCAGGTCGCCTTAGATTAGAAGAAAGTGAATTAGATGGCGACATTGTCAATCAACCTTACATCACCTAAAAAAGCCGCAACAAACCGCCGGCCTTGTAAATCTTTAACATAGTCGACTGTGAAGTTTTCTTTTTGAAGTTGATTTATAGCGTTTTCGCTCGATGCTGCCTTGGAAATAATCTGATAGATCAAAGGTGCTTTTTCTCGGTCGGAAGGACTCAGCCGAGTGTTGCGTGAGCTCATCGCCAGTCCATCAGACTCTCGAACGGTCGGCACAGCAATTATATCTGTTGGAATAAAGAAAGCTTTCACCATGTCACGGATCAAAATGAGCTGCTGATAATCTTTTTCGCCAAAATAAGCCGAGGTGGGACGAAGCAAGTGGAAGAGCTTCAAAACGACAGTCAAAACTCCGTCAAAATGGCCCGGTCTTTTACTGCCACAGAGTTCTAGACTGAATTCAGATTCGCGAACTTTGTATTTGTAATCATCCGGATACATCTGAGCAAAAGTAGGAGCAAAAATAAGATCCACTTGATTTTTTTCAGCTAAAGCCAGATCTGCTTGCCAGGTTTTTGGATAGTTCGCCAGATCCTTCGGATCATTGAATTGAGTTGGATTCACAAAAATGCTGAGAACCACGATATCGTTTTCCTGGCGAGCTTTTTTCAGAAGCTGCTGATGACCAGCATGCAAAGCTCCCATTGTCGGAATAAATCCGATTTTGCGATGGATCAACTCCTGGGAGTTTCTCCATGTCTGCAATTCTTCTGGCGAATGAATAATCTGACAGTTCGTCCAGCTCATCAGTAGCTCTCCTTAGCTGAAGGAAACTCTCTGCTCAGCACGTCTTGGTGATAGTGATCGAATGCATTTTTTAAAACCTCAAAGCCTGCGAAATATTGACGCAAAAATTTTGGATGGAATTCAGCATTCAGTCCTAACAGGTCTTGAAGCACCAGAACTTGGCCATCGCAATCAACTCCAGCGCCAATTCCAATTGTCGGAATTTTCAGGTTCCTAGTGATTTCAGCTGCCAAGCCTGCCGGCACGCATTCGAGTACGAGAGAAAAACATCCAACTTTTTGTAAAGACTGCGCTTCTTCAAAAATCCGATCGTGCTCTTTTTTCTCTCGCCCTTGAACTTTGAATCCGCCCAACTGGTGAATCGATTGAGGTGTCAAACCTAGATGACCCATGACCGGAATTCCTGAATCGACCGAGTGTTCAATCAACTCAAGATTGCCTTTGGCGCCCTCTAACTTAACCGCTTGAGCACCGGCTTTCATCAAAGTTCCGAGAGCCTCCATGTTAGACGCCAAATCTTTGCGGTAAGATAGAAACGGTAAGTCTCCGACAATAAATTTGTCTGGCGCTCCCTGAGAGACAGCTGAAATATGAATAGCCATCATCTCGACTGAAGCATTCAAAGTTGTCCGGTGTCCATGCATGACCATCGCTGCACTGTCGCCCACCAAAAGGCAATCAACCTGGGAAGCAGCTAGAATTTTAGCGAAAGTGAAATCATAGCAAGTCACCATTGAAATTTTCTGACCCTGCTCTTTGCGAAGTGAAAAGTCTTGGATTCTCATAGTGGTTTTCCTTTTCCGTCAGGACTTGCTTGAAATTCTGGAAAGTACACATCGACAAATGCTTGATAAACCGGAAGAAATGAATCTGCTTTTAAAGCTTCTAGGTGGGATTCCACTGTGGAAATATCTTTTCGTGCAAATGGTCCAGTCAGCGATCCTTTTAAATTATTTTTCATGTTTTTAAAAATTTGTTCCATGTATGGCAGCAGGGCCTCCGCCGGCAAGTTTAACTGCTCGAAACCGCGTGACATTTTCTGCCAGAGCAAAGTCGTAAGGTTTCCGCCAATCACACACAAAGCATGGTAAAAAGATTTTTGTTCTCGTGAAATTCGATACGAGGAATTCTTCAGACCTGGCAGAAGTTCCGAAACCGAGGCGTTTCTTGAGTCAGCTATTACATTACCTATTGAATGATCGGTCGTAAGAACAAATGGAATTTTTTCGTAGGTTTTCAAATCATAAAGATGATCAGAAAAAGTCATCAATGGGTGTGCCGACAGCATTCCAGGAATTTCAAGAGCTCCCGAAAAATGAATCCAAAGGCGATCGAATTGTTGGTGATTTGTTTGAAAAAAATCTTCTAAGGCCGAATCTGAAATTAGCACTAAGACATGGGTCGCTTTTTCTAAGCGAGTCTGTAGCAAGGCCCAAGGCTCATGCCGGTTCCAAGTTTCAAAATTCAACTGAAGCAAACTAAAATAATGTGAGAAATGATGGGCTGTTCGCCCAGAGCCAATAATTAAGTAAGAAGTCATGGTACCTGTCCTTTGGGATCAAGTCCGAACGTTAAAAATCAAAACGAAATCATCTCATCGCATATTGTGCAGATTGCAGTCTCGGTTTCAAATTTTGACTACGCTTTGAGATCTAAGCCTAATCAAAATTAGAGATCCAAGCTCCAATTCTCGCCAATTTAATCCTTTTCAAAATTTTGTCAATGGCTTAAGGATTGGCAATGGGAAAACGAATTTATTGGGCTCTGGTTGTTGTAATTGCAGTTTTTGGTATGGGTTTTATGATTTATTATGGGGTTCAGCCTCGACCCATCCCTAAGATCAAATTAAGTCAGTTTGATTCGCCGACGGTGCTTGCGAACTCTTTGCTGCTTCGGTTGCGAGAAGAGATCAAGATGAATTCAGTGCTGTTCTTAGGTGTCGAGCCCGAGCACCCGGAACAGTTGCAAGTTTGGCGAATGTTTTTGAATAAGAATCAAGACTCTGGCTCTCGATTTGATGTGATCGTCATCGATCAGTACCTCAATGCAGCAACTCTCTTTCCTGAGGCCACTGTTTTAAACACGAAAGCTGAGACTGATTCTTTGGCTCAGGGAATCGACAAAGCAACGGCAGCCGGCAAAAGAGTCGCGGTGATCACAGCCAGTATTTATTCTTCTCAGCTGATCAGTGGAAACGTCATCTCGAATTTCAGAAGTTTATCTGCCAAATCTTCGCCTGGAACCACAGATAAAATTCCGATGAGTCTTTCAATCGTGGATTTTCCTCGAGATAGGGGACAGGAAAAATCGATGTTGCACCCCTGTGTAGTTGAAGGAGTGGATCAAACTGGCTTGGGTCCAATTGGCTGCATGACGGTTCAAACAGCTCGCGGCAATTACCTGAAGCGCTATCCATTTGGAAGTTGGGTGGGGTTAGTCAACCAAGTGGGTTTGAAAGATTATCTTGTGCTTTACACACAGGAAAAATAAGCTTTTCGCAAGCACTTGAACCGCAATTTAAATTTTGGCTAGGAGGCCCGATTTGAAACCATTGCTTTACTGTCTGATTGTTCTCTTGAGCTCCAACTTTGCCCATGCTGGACCTATGACGAATCGAACCTACAAACAGTCTGTTGATTTTATTCATCAGTTGGCGGCTAAGTATCCACAAAACTCGGAATTGTTCGTCATAGGATATTCCAACGAGGGGATTGCGATTGAAGGAATCAAGTTAGGCCACGGCAACGTACATGATTTGGTTGTGAGCACTCATCATGGCAACGAATATGGATCCACCGAAGTGGCACTGGCGTTCGCCGAATCAGTGGCGCAAGCTCCGCTCAATGGAATTACCATGTACGTGGTGCCAGTCCTTAATATCGATGGATACAACAACCGAGATCGCTATGAGAGAGCCAATGGCAGCCCCGTGGATCCTAATCGTGATTACCCAGGTCCCTGCGGGACTGAGGGCCCCTATAACTTGAGAAGCACCCATGCCATGGCTGACTTCATCGCTAAAGAAAATATTGTTGCATCAGCGACCCTGCACACCCATTGGCCAGCAGTCATGTATCCATGGGGGATTTCAACTCATGATTTGGAGACTCCTTACACGCCAATTTTTATGAACATGGTGCAAGTTGCGACTGCGAACAGCCATTACGCTGTGGGAAATTCGACCGAGGTTCTTTATCCAGCAGATGGAGCTTTCGAAGACTACGCTTTTTGGAAGCATGGAATTTGGTCAATTTTATTTGAACTGGGGAACTCTCACACGCCATCAGTTAGCGACGTTCAGACAACAATCTCAAATAATGTTCCAAGCATGCGTAAAATGTTTGAGGTGGCGCCAAAAACAAGGGCCGAAAATCATGATTTCAAAGGTAAATGCGACACAGCCTTGCGACTCCTCGATATGCACATCGAGTAGAGTTTAAGTCTTAGTTCCGACAGTCGCAAATCAGCGGAGGAAAACCCTTCCGCTGATTTGAAATAAAACTTAAAACCAAATGTAAAAACTCAAATTTAATTCGAATAATTTAGAAAATTTCGTGGCTTAGAGGCCTTCGTGGAGCTCGATAATAAGTTCGCGGCGAGAGATCAAGCAAATCTGAAATCTTTGGCATGTAGACACAAGCGTAGCGATCGACTTGGTAGGCAAAATAGCTTTCTTCATTTCCAGCTCGCATCAATTGTCCCCAGTGAGCGTTGTACATCAACTGTTGAATTTTGATGTGGCCACTGATCTGTGAATCAATTTCTGAAATTTGCTTTTGCAAAAGATCAATTCGAGACTCGTCGACAGGCCCGGCCTTATCAATTCTTCGAGTCATCAAATCCGTGAGCTCCTCTTCCATCGGCTCTTTTTTCTTCATCAAAGTCTCAATTTCAAGATTGAGACTTTCACCTTTTTTATTGCTCTCGACTTCTT
Source organism: Bdellovibrio sp. (assembly GCA_043741885.1). Classification (GTDB taxonomy): domain Bacteria; phylum Bdellovibrionota; class Bdellovibrionia; order Bdellovibrionales; family Bdellovibrionaceae; genus 21-14-0-10-47-8. The sequence continues at coordinate 4,742 of JAYTZS010000067.1, forward strand.
TTTCTAGCTCTTCAATGACCATAGCAGTTCTCCAGCCACAGTCTTTTTTCAGGCGCAAAATATCGCCGTAGATGTGATCACCAACATACAAAATCTCATCGCCCTCAAGCCCAAGATCTTTGGTAAACACTTCAGCACATCCACCTTGATAAATCCCAGGTACGAGGCGGTCCCAGAAATTAACCATGGACCCGGTGTCTGGGTCGACTTTTAAAAACTTCAAGTTGTCATAAAAAAAGCGTGGCTTCTGAGCCATAGTCACAGTGATTTCAAAAAGCTCACTCCAGTTTTTACAATCCTTTAAAAAGGGATTGATCGCATAATCCAGAAGCAGCTTAGTATAGGCAAAATCCGAATTAGTCAGGACAAAAATCTTCTTTCCATGCCGACGGAATTTCTCAAGCCCGGCCACAACATGCGGGTCTTTGATAATAAACCGGGCTAAATCTTGCTTCACAACTTCTTTGAGAGAGCCATCTCTATGAGCTTCATCAAGCACATACAAAACATCATCCGCAATCTTGGAAAAATCTGGATAGGCTGCCGCGTTGCTCTTTTTCAACTCCACAAGTTGCGCAATCAAAGTTGCCAATGAAATTGAAAACGAAGTATCCACTGCCATATAAGCCGAATCACTGAGATCAATGTACATGCTTTTATAAGTCTTTTGCTGAGTTTTGAAATCCAGCGGGACCAAGCCATGTGAACTGGCTCGAATCGAGGAATGCCGATTCAATTTTAGCAAGTTGCCGCGCTCTCGGTCGACGACCAGGCCGCGAATTGCTAAGTTGTAATTGAACGGCAAAGCTCGAACAGCTTCGGGATAATTTCGCCCTTTGATCAATTTCTCTTTCATCACCGAATGAGAAAGCTTTTCGAATTCATCACTGTAGTAACGAATCAAAGTGTGGTCCATGTCGAGACCGATATAACGGATTCTCTTCATATTGAGAGTGCGATTGACATAAACTTTTGCGTTCATTTTATTTTACAATTCTGTTTGAAGATGAAGTTCATTCCAAAGAATCATTCCACCTTTGAGATTGAACACATTTGGAATGCCATTTTCCAAAGCAAAAGCTGCGGCTCGGGCCGACCGACTCCCGCTGCGGCAAACGAAAACAACAGTTCGGTCGCGTGGAATTTCGCTCAACCGCTCGGCCAAAGTGTCGAGAGCAATCAGTTTGGCTCCAGGGATGTGCCCTAAATCTCCTTGAAATTCTTCGAGCTGACGAACGTCGATTAACGACACTTGGTCTT
>JAYTZS010000068.1:0-15960 GCA_043741885.1 Bdellovibrio sp.
TGCCGTTTGCAAGCCGATATCGGCTTTCAGGGCGCGTGTAAACCGAATGAAAATTCAAATCAACACATCTATTGATCAATTTTCCAAAGACCAGTGGAACTCTCTGTGCCCCACGAACTTTCCCTTTGCACTGCATCCTTTCTTAGCCGCTCTGGAAAATGGCAATTGTTTAGGTGCTCGCACAGGCTGGTCACCGTTTTACATCACGGCTTGGGACAACCAAAGCTTGAAGGCTGCCCTCTTGGTGTTTGCAAAAAATAATAGCTACGGCGAGTATATTTTTGATTTCAATTGGGCCGAAGCGCATGAGAATTGGCAAATTCCTTACTACCCCAAACTAATTTCGGCAATTCCCTTCACACCGGCAACTGGTAACAAGTTGCTATTTATCTCTCAGCTGTCAAATCATGAAAAAGCACAAATTAGCCAAGAACTTTTGAAGGCAGCTGACGACTTAGCTGCAAGACTGAAAGTCAGTTCGAGCCATGCTCTGTTTATCAGTTTAGCGGAAATTCCCTATTTCAAAGCTGCAGATTATTTCATTCGGCACAGTTATCAGTTTCATTGGCGAAATCAAAATTTTGAAACGTTTGAACAATTTCTTCAAACTCTTCGCTCAAAAAGACGCCGTGAAATTCGTCGGGAGCGGGCTCAGGTCGCAACCACCGGCGTGAAAATTCTCAGGCTTAGCGCAGACAAGCTCCAACCTGAACATGCTGAAATTATGTTCCGTTTTTATTCTGACACGATTCAGAAAATGGGAGGATTCCCCTATCTGACTTTGAGCTTTTTCCAAGAGGTATTCAGCAAGATGAAAGAGCAGATTTGCTTTGTGCTGGCCACCAACTTGGAAGGAGAGCCTGTGGCAGGTGCGCTCAACTTTTATTCCGGTTTGACTTTGTTTGGGCGTTACTGGGGATGTTTAGAAGATTACAAAGCACTTCACTTTGAGCTTTGTTATTACCAAGGAATTGAGTTTGCCATAGAGAAGAAGCTAGAGCTATTTGAAGCCGGAGCTCAGGGAGAGCACAAGTTCAATCGTGGTTTTCTGCCGTCATTAACCTACAGTGCTCATCTCATTCAGCATCCAGCTCTAGGCAAAGCCATTGAAGATTTTGTGGAACGTGAAAAGCAAGGTATAAAGGATCTTTTCGCTGACTACGATGCGCATTCGCCCTTCACTGAGCCACAAACTGAGCCACAAACTGAGCCACAAACTTAGTCCCAAGCTGACATCTAGCTTATTTATTTGCCACTCTGAGAGAGCTTTGCTCCAATAGGAAATGACTGAAAGTTCTAAAAATAACCGAGCAGCTCGCGCCCAGAAACTGATATCCACTGTCACTGTTTTTTGTGCCGGATTGGTTGCGATTCTTTTGCTGACTGCAATTTCATTGATCCGATCAAATCCCATGAGTTTTATTCAAGCACTGAGTTTTTACCAAGCCGCCGTGATGATAGCAATCGCTGGAAGTTTGGTGGCAGCTGCCAGCCTGGCCCTTTCTTGGATAAGAAAATCTCCAAAAAAACTGATGTTCTCGATTGTTTGTTTGGGAATTTGCTTACCAGTCGTCCTAGCGGGCTGGGCAATGAAGTCACGAGCTGACCGTGTTCCAAAAATTCATGACATCACAACCGACACCAGAAACCCTCCTCAGTTCAGAGCCTTGTTGCAAATGCGCCAGAATGTCTCAGTCAATTCGGCTGAATATGGCGGAGCGGAGGTTGCGGCTTTGCAAAAAGAAGCCTACCCTGAAATTCAACCTATTTTGACCACCCAGCCCTTGGCGGAAAGTTACTTGCGCGCGGTGGAAGCGGCAACTCGGATGAACTGGGAAGTTGTTTCTCAAGATCCGAATAGCGGAATCATCGAAGCCGTGTCTACGTCCGCCTTTTTTGGATTCAAAGATGATGTTGTTATCCGTATAGTTGAGAAAGAATCTAAAACCCGAATCGATGTGCGCTCCCTCTCTCGAGTTGGCCTGAGCGACATTGGCGCCAATGCCAAACGAATAATGGCTTACAAAAAAGAACTTACAGCCTTGCTTCACTGAATTTTTATTCCACCGTTTTTCGAGAGAAAACACCTCAAAAAGGTGCAAAATTATTTCAATTGTGCTATCTCCAAGGCCTATCCAGGAAGTGTTGGCGTGAGTTCAGATCGTCAGTCCAGATCAAAAACTTCAGTTGATTTCGAGGTTCGAAATCGCGACTTATTGATCATCGACGATCGCTTGGTCAGAGAAAAATATTTTTCTCAGGCTCACGAGGTTTTGACTAAAATAGATGAGATGGAAACAAAGATTCAAGCTTTTCATTCGACCGATCAAAGACTTTTTGATCAATGGTTTCGACTGACTTTCAAAGAAGATCAAGCCGTGGTTGATAGAAGCCGCGAAGACTTGAAACAAGTGGCTAGATTTCACAACTGGGTGGTGGCCACTGCCTTGAAACTGAATATTGAGATGCCACAAGCTTATGTTTTGATGAAAGAAGAAGAGCGGCTTTGGGATTTGGCATCGGCCGAAGAAAAAAAGAAGATCGATTTGGAGCGAGAAGCAAGAGATCGCTACGTTTCAGCAGAGGTGCATGGACGCGACAATGAATCGTATCGCTTTGACTCGGACGACGAAGCTGGTTCCGAGATGAATGCGCAGATTGGCACGGTTCTAAGCCATTTAGAAATTCTTATTTTTCAACAAGATTTCGAGCATCTTCCACAAATCGCCGACCGAATTGAGCAAATCTCCGAACTTCCCGACTCAGAAATCAAGTACTGGCTGAAAGAGCAAGATGCAGCATTCTTGCTCTTTGATCTGTCCTTAAGTTGGAGCGAGAGCCAGAATGATTTTTCTTTTTTCCGCCGGATTTGGTCCTTGATGTCGAATAAACAAAAAAAAGATTTTTCTGAAGTTTACTCTCTGCTTTCCGGGCGCTCAATGCAGGAGCTCCTCGACGATATTGGCGCTTCGGAAGAAAGTCGAACATCTAGCAAGGGCGAAGACGGAAACGAAGACTTGGACGACGATGAAACAGCTTTTCAGTTCGATGAGAATTCAGAATCTCGAGGAAATTCTAAAACAGATCCCTCAGGTCGACGGTCCAAAAGCGGATCGAAGGGCCAACATAAGAAAATTTTCGAAAATGAAAAGCTCAAATCACTCTACCGAAAGCTCGTGCGAAAGCTGCATCCTGATTTGCAAGCTTCAAGATCAGCCGATCACTCGGAAGGCTGGACTGCCAAGGCCTGGGAAATGGTGCAAAAAGCTTATCACGGTGCTGATGTGGCTGGTCTGCAAAAAATATTAAAGCTGACTTTGCTTCGCTCCAAGGCTCTCGATCAATTGACTTTGGATGAAATCACAGATGCGCGCAAATGGCTGAAAAAAGATTTAGACGTGCTCGAATCTGAATCTCAACACTTGAAGCTTTCGCCAGCCTGGGGATTTTCACAGAAAAAAGACTATGCACCTTTGTCGCGGAAAATTGAGAAAGATTTTCGTCAGATGCTCAATCAAGTCCGATTTCAAATTGCTGAAGTTCGCAGAGAGCTCGATATGCTCGAAGTGCTTTCCACAGCGGATTTCGATTTTGATCGGGCACCCCGGCGCCCCCGAAGTAGAAATTCTTCTCGCAGTCGGAGCAAAAACTCTTCGCAGTCAAAATCCCGACGCCTTCGAGAGGATCTCCAGGATTTTCAAAAAGACGAAGTCAAATTCTGAGAAAAAAATAAGTTAAAAAGTCACAAGGTCCCGATGCGCTTAAGGTGTTGGTGTTGAAGTTGTCGCAAGAGGTGCTAGTGGAGCCGCTTTTGGGGCGACATCCACAATTCGTTGCACGACTGATAGGAGAGGTGCCCCACGATTGGCTGCTTCCTGAGCGCCAGCGAGCCAAGAAGTAGGAACCGGCTGCTGTCCCTGTCCAGGCGTGGGATCCCAATCTGAAGGCTTCAAATAGAAATCGGCAGCCGTTTGAGACTTCGCGTCGACAGGGAATGTCCACAAAAAATCTGGATGGGAGCGAACATACCACTCGCCACCGATGACATTTTTTTGCGAATCCAATTCGAGGTCATAAATATAACGACTCGTCCGAGTTTCTGGCGTCGTTTGAATTTCATGACTTGGCGATGCCTCGTGCATGTAAGTCACATCCATAATAACTCCGACTACAAATTTGCTTCCCGGATCGCGAGTGCTTTGAAATTTATCCAGCGAGTATTTCTCGATTGGAATCAGTGCTTCCGCCAGATTATCTGTGGTGAGAAGTGACTGTGGGTTAAAATAGGTCGATTTGTAAGAAATAATCGAAAAATTCCAGATCTCATCTTCGGTTGTTGCATCCATCACAAAGGACCGATGGTTGATGCCCAGCTGATTGGTCAAAGTCAGAAAAAAGGTGCCAGGATTGGTGTCATTGCACTCGGGTGCAGTCAGTCGACCCTTGTCGTCTTTGATCGGTTCTGCATCTTTGCACTTCGAGCCAATAAAACGAACTGGAGGATAAGAATGTGCCCAAAGCATGGAGGTCAGCGCTTTGACATCACTCTGAAAAAACGTCAAAGGCGTTCCATCTGCTGCTTTCAAAACAACCGAGTCCGCTGGAATCGGCTGCTTCATGTGAGTCGCTCCCGACCAACCATGACAAATTCCGATCCAATCCGGCACTTCTCCATCTTTCGCTAGAAGATCTTGCCCTACTTTCCAAGAGTATCGAGTCAAACTCATCAATGGATCTCCAACCAACAGGTCGTATTTTTCTGCTGGCGAAAGATTGTCGAGGTCCACTGGGTTTTTTGATTTCAAAAGCTCTGAGACCGGATGGTCATGAATGTACTGATAATTTGTTTTCCAGTTGTCTGAATCGGGATAATTGGGGTCGGCATAACGTTTCCCCAGCATCCCTCTTTGTGTCGGCCAGTAATCATCTGACCACATCACATAATCCACTTGAGACTGTGAAAGTCCTTTTTGGTCCAAATCCAGAATGTTCGAATTCACAATTCCATTTTCAACCAGATCCGATGCCTGATCTTTAACTTGGATGAGAGAAAAAAAGCGAGACGACGGAAGTGAGCGCTCAATCAAACGTGCTCGCAGCTGAGCTTTTTCTGTTATTAACTTTCGATTCAAAAATTGAGTGGTGAGCAGTCCCCTTGGGACAACGACACCCGAGCGGATATCAGGCGGCAATTCGTTTTGTGCCAATTGAGGATTTTGGTGAAACCGCTTGAGAAACTGTTCGGCCGATCGATCAGTTTCAGTTGGCTTTGTTTTGGCGAATGCCTGGGAGGTGATCATCAGAGCCAAGAAAAAAGTGAAAATAACATTTAGACTGGTGCGCACAAGGCCTTCCTTATTTGATTGCGACGACAAATATCAGAAGCAAAGGCGCTTGCAAAGATTTTGTTGAAAAAATGAAGCTTGAAGGGTGTCTACTCTAAAAAAATGACCAAACATCCTTCGTTTCTTTTGCCATTGGAAAGCTTTTCGAACTCCCAAGGATAACCTGCCAGTTTAAGATACTTGACCGCTAGCTTTTGCACAGCACCCGTGCCCTTGCCGGTCATAATTCGGGCCCGCTTGAGTTTGGAAGCGGAGACTTGAACCAAAAAACGATCGATTGCGCTTTCGACATCGTCTGTCTTAAAACCGTGAAGATCTAAAAGATCTCTTGCCATAGAGAAACTCAACTTTCTGAGAGGACCCACGAATAAAGATTCTCATTACCGAGTCAAGAAGACAAGTCTCAGGAAATCCAGTTGCGACATGACGGAGTCTCCTTTATCGTTGATCTTCCATCCTAGCTCAACCACTCCGAAGGAGTCTCAACGATGAAGCCTCAACTGAACCAATCCCAAGTCGACCCTCAGGCTCTTGCTTTCATGTCATCTTTTCATCAGACAACAGTCAAAGAAGTTCAGGAGGCCGTGCAAAAAAATAAGTATGTCGTCATTGGGATGGGAGGCAATCCCTATGTCAAAAAAGCCAAGGCTTTGTTGCAGGAGAATGGGGTTCAGTTTCAGTACTTGGAGTATGGCAACTATTTATCCAAATGGCATGAGCGTTTGGCAATCAAATTGTGGAGTGGCTGGCCTACGTTCCCGCAAGTTTTCATTGACGGAAAATTGATTGGTGGATTTGATCAACTGAAAAATATCAACCCGAAAACTTAGCCGGCTTGTTTCAACAAGCTTTCTGTTTCGGCTGGGGCTGCAGAGTTCAGCCCCAAAAGGCCTTGTCGAAGGTCGACTGAAAGTTCAGGCTGCAAAATAGCTCCCAAACTCAATAGTTGGACACTCAGACTTGGATCAATTGCTGTGAGCCGAATGATCAACATCTGCTTTCGGCAACGAGTTTGGAACTGAATCAGATGTGGCAGGAAATCTTGAGTGATATGACCGACTCCTGCAAAATCAATCACCACAGCTCGCAAACTGATATCTTTCAGCACCCGATCGGAAAACTGATCAAACTGCCGTTTGTTTTCGACGTTAAGTTCTCCGCTGATGAGCGCTGCCATAATAGACCCGCTTTGAAAAACTGAAATAGAAAAAATTTCCGGCTGACTCATGCCTGCTCCACCAACGTTCCTAGCCTTGATATTAACCGAACAAATCAGTCCCGTTTAAATATATCGGCAAAACGCGAAAGAATCTCATTCTGGTCGCCTCATTTCGGCTCAGTGACCGGCCGGTAAAGAATTCTCAGAATATCACTGCGAGAAACCAACCCCTGAAGCTGTTTGTTATCGTCCACAATGATAATCCGGTCGATCTCTTTGGTTAGAAATTCTCGGTACAAATAGGCGAAGGGAGCGCTTCTTTTGGCGGTGTCCAATTGCGCAAAAGTCGGAAGAGTTTCTAAATAGGATCCGACTGATTTAGACAAGCCCTTCGGAGCTAATTTCAAAAGATCCCCTTCATTGATTTCGCTGATGACTCTTTTCAGCGAATCAACTACAGGCGCCCCGTGGATCCGATTTTTAAGCAAAAGCCCAATAGCTTCGGAGATTTTCATCTCTGTGGTAATGCTATGAACTTTGTTTGTCATTAAAGATTCAGCTGTTACTGCGGGTTGCAGTTCATTGTGTTTTTCATCCATTCCATTCTCTCCGGAACAATAGAAAGTTTATTTAGCATAGAAACCGTGTTGCTGAATCTTCATCCCAAGCCATGTTGCGAAATCTGTCAAGAGCAACTGGCGTTCGGAGATATCTAAACTGCCATAACGTTCAGAATTCAATCGGTCAGAGTTAAAATGCTCAGAATCGAGATAGTCAGGATCTAGACTTTTGAGGGCTCCCGTAACTTCGAGGGGAATTTGAGGCAAAAGCTGGCATCCCGCCTATGGCTACAGCCGCAATGGTGCCAAAAAATGTCCCCCTGTCAAATCTTGAACTAAATGATGGCGGCTAGCGCAACCCCGACGATTTGTGACGGCATAGACTTTGATAATAGATTGATAATAAATGCTATTGATAATCCCCCAAACAAGCGTCTTTGCTTTTACTTTGCTTTTACTTTGCTTTTACTTTGATTTTACTTTGATTTTACTTGGAGTTCATTATGAATGCGGTCAAATTCTCAAAATTGCACTTTCTGCCACTGGCTTGCCTTGTTTTTTCCATTGGAGCCGGTCTCAGCGCATGTCATCAGACGAAGCAGTTGGACGAGATGCACGACTCGACAATTGAGATGAAAGATACGACCAAGAGAATGAACGATGGCCTGAGCCAACAACTGAAAATGACCGATAAGATGGCAAAAAATCTGGAAGCTCAGTTAGAAATTAGCGGCAGTATGAATTCGAAACTGACTCCGCAACTTGAGATCAGCAAAGGACTTGCGACCTCGATTGATGCGACTTACTTGGACTTGCGCCAAGGAAATGGTCGCAACTTGCGTCGAGACGAACTTAAAAACGTTCAACACGCAAAAACCATGGATGCTAAATTTACTGCTTCAGTCGCCTATTTGATTGCTTTTGAATATCAGCTGATCAAACCAGATCTCGATTCTGCCGATGGCCGAACTGAGACTCTTTATGCTTCGGCAGCAGAAGAATTTTTAAGAGATATCAACGAATTACTTCCGAAGCCCTGGAGTTATCCAATGCTTTCGGATTCGGGAAGTGCGACTGAAAATGCCTACGCCATTGCTGCCACCTTGCACTTTATAAATCCGAATTCGCAAGCTGCATGCAGCCGCCGCGGCGACAAATGCGTCTCGATGCTAGACCTTTTGGAATCAGCTCTGCAGAAAAAATCTTTAAAACAAGAAAACCTCCCGGCCTATGTCACAAAGGTGTTAGAGCAAGAGGAAGTGGCTGTTTATCTACTCAAATTGCGATATGTGGCACTGTCTTCGATTATTCTCCACAAAGCATCGCCATTAGGCGAATTTGGAATTTCAGAGTTTAGCACTTTGCTGCGCGGTGGCCGTTTGTTAATCGCTCCTTGGACTCCGAGCTTAGGTCGGTTGAACCCTTCTCAGTTGGCTCAGGTTTCCGAATTTAGCAATTACGCCCACCAGATCTACGATTTCTTACTATCTATTCATCAAGCACCTATTTTACCTTTGATGGTCAAGGCTGCTTACCAGAACATGCGGCCTCAGGTTGCAGATGCAAAGAAGAACGCCGGACCGAACGACGTTGAAACCCAATTGAACCTGCAACTGATTGAAATTCAAAACTTAGCTCTAAATTCGGATTGCGCATCCAATGCACTTTTTTGTCTGCGTGTCCGCGGCTCAGCCCCCTCGAGCAAATAAAAAATAGGTTTGTTGAAAAGCAAAGCCAACTTTCCAGTTCAACGGTAAGTTCAGCTGTAAGTTCTACTGTCAGCTCAATTTGCCAAAAGTTGAGCTTTCAATTTGGTCGACTCGATGCTTACAATTGAGCATGAAAAAATTAAAATTCGTATTTTTTATTTTCAGTTTGTTTTTAATTTCTCAGCCAACCTGGTCAGCAGCTTCAGTGTCTCCCTTGGCAGTGGGGTTGATCAAGCCAGTGCAGTTTCCTCCTGGGGACTTTAGCATCACAGGTGCCCGCCTCAGTTTGCTGTGGGGGCAACACCGCGATCTTTATGGCATCGATGTCGGCTTGCTCGGGAACATCACGGAACAAACCTTCACCGGGCTTGCTGTTTCGGGATTGTTCAATGCCACGCATGGAACGACAACTATCCTGGGGTTGCAGCTTGCCGGGCTGACCAATATCAATACCAATAAAACCAATGTTTATGGGCTTCAATTGGCCCTATTGGCTAACTATCAGGAGGCAGCCTCTACTGTTGTCGGTGTCCAAATGGCAGTTGCAAATTTTGCAGCCCACACAGACATTTACGGATTTCAATTGGGAGTTTACAACAAAGCTCAGAGCGTGCATGGGTTGCAAATCGGTCTGGTCAACTCAGCCTCCGATCTGCATGGATTGCAAATTGGCTTGATCAATTTCAATGACAAAGGAATGTTTGGAGTCTCGCCAATTCTCAATGTTGGCTTTTGATAAAAAACTGATGCAATTTTTGAATTGCATGTGCGCCCTGGCTGTCAGACACGAGAAAACAAAAGTTATGTTTGCTTGCACCTAAACAGATCATGCGAACATTGATCTCTGCGATCACTGAAAAAATATTTTGCGCCAGACCTGGAGTGTGATTGATGTTGTTTCCTATCAAAGAAACAAGTGAAAGCCCTTCTTCTACTTGAACTTCGGCAAACTGTGAAAGCTGAGTAATTAAATTTTTATTAAGCACGGCCGAATCGTCCAAAGTGAGGGCGACACTGATTTCGCTTGTGGTAATCGCATCAATCGAAATTTTATGTTCGTTGAATAGCTTGAAGATCTGGAAGAGAAAACCGTGGGTCTGCAACATATCTGGAGTGCTGAGAGTCACTAGCACCTGATTTTTTCTCAAGGCCAAAGCTCGGATCAGAGGTCTGCTTTGCACTTCTCGACGAATCCAAGTCCCCGCCTGTTCAGGCGCAAAGCTAGAGCCGACAAAAACTGGGATATTTTTTCGCATCGCCGGAGCCACTGTTGCTGGATGGAGAATCTTAGCGCCGAAAATGGCAAGCTCTGAAGCTTCTTGAAAAGAGATTTCTTTAAGTGGCTGAGCTGTCGGATCAATTCTTGGATCCGTGCTCGCAATTCCGGCCACGTCAGTCCAAATTTCAAGAATATCGGCATCAATAGCTTCGGCGAAAAGAGCAGCCGAATAATCACTTCCACCTCGGCCCAAAGTGGTGGTTGAGCCTTCGGCAGTGCCACCAATAAATCCCTGAGTCACATACAAATTCCAATGTGCTCCACCTTTCTCTGACAAGCGCAGATTTTTGAGACATCGCTCGCGGATCTGCTCAAGCAAAGGCCTTGCTCTGCCATATTTCTCATCGGTCACAATCAGCTTTCTTGCATCGACCCACTCCACTCCAACGGAAATTTGCCTCTGGGACCGAACCTGCGACAATTTCAGGGCCTCAACAAACAGCACGGACGAGAGCCTTTCGCCTAAACTCATTAAGGTATCAAGCGCCTTGACCGAGCTATCTCGGAGTAAGAAAATTCCTCGTCCCAAAGAGGAAGCTTCCTGGAGAAGTAGCTCGATTGCATCTTTCGCTTCCACTGAAGCATCGAGATCTCGAGCGATTTCAAGATGCTTCTCTCGGAGTAAAGTCAAAAGAGTTTCGGCTTCTTCCCATTGTCCAGATTCAGCCTTTTTACCCAGTTCAATCAGTCGATTGGTCGTACCGGAAGCGGCAGAAACCACAACAACTGAAGAGGCTTGTTGCAAACAGATTTCGGCACTTCGGAGCATGCAAGCTGCGTCCGCCATTGAAGTGCCACCAAATTTTGAAACGACTCTTCGTGATAATTGAAACGCCACTGGGTTTTCGATTCCTTGTTTTTAGGCCGTAAGAAATTCTTGTATTATTTTTTGAAAGGCAATTCTCCAAGATAATCTTTTTTGCCGATCTCAACCCCGTTGTGACGCAAAATCGAATAGGCCGTAGTCACATGAAAGTACAAATTTGGCAGCACATGGTGAAAGATAAAATCATGACCAGTCATGTATTTATCTTCCCAACGCGCATGAGTGATTTTTTTATCCGCAGCGCCAGCAAAGTCCTGCTCGGTGACGGAATTTAAATATTGAATTGTTTGGGCAATTCTTGCTTTGAGCTCCGACGCAGTCTTTTCAGTGTCGTCGTTTTTTGGAGCTTCTTTGCCACTCACCCTGGAAACTGCTAATTTGGCTGTATCGCAGGAGATTTGAACTTGGCGAATCAAATTGAATTGATCTGGGGCCAGGCGAGATTGCAATAAAACCTCCATTTCAAACTTTTTAGCTTCCGCCCGAGCTGCTCCTTTTTCCAGGAGTGCGCTTAGATTTTGCAAGGTTTTCACAAAGTGGGGAACAGTGACTTGGTAGAGTGAAAGATTCGACATTCAGAAGACTCCTCAAAAGAAAACAGGTTGATGGGCTCTCTAGAAATGGAATTATTCCCGCTGGCTGTCAAGATTGCACCACAGCAAACGGCTCCTGGGAGCGGAGGATTCCGAGAAGCTTCTTGACGCCGGAGCCCGATTTCTCCATGATGGGACCTCTTCAACTTCGAGAGGATCTTGCCCATGAAATCTATCACTGAATTTGCTAGCTTTACTTTAAACTCAGGTCTGAAAGCCAAAGCAGCCCTTACCGCCGACAGCAAGTCACCTGAAGAAATTCAGGAAAGCTTGGGCAAGACCTTCAAATTTGAAGGCGACAAACTAAAGCACTTCATCAATGCGCTTGATATTGCGACTCAAAATCCCACCAACTTGAAGCGAGTAGTTGTGATCAGCCTAAATGAAGGCGAAAATGCTCCCGCGAAAGCTGTTAAAGTGGAAGAGACTCACTATGTTCCTGAATTTTTGCTTGAGGCCAAGCCAGCCCAACAGAAGTCCGATCAAAAGGGTGGACGTGGCAAAGGTTTTGGCGGACGTGGTGGCGGTGGCGGAGACAGCAAAAAAGGCTCTCCTTGGGGACTTTCTCCTGAAGAAAAAGCTGCTAAAAATAACAAAGGCTCTGCTCCTAAGCCAAGCTAGTTCTAGCTTTCGCTTGAGTTGCAAACTTGGTAGCTAAAAAAAACCCGCTAATTCAGCGGGTTTTTCTTTTTAGACTTACTTTCAATGGCTGTTTCAATCACAGCCTGGCATTACTGCATAGATTTTTGGATCCAGTCATAAGCCCAACTGATCCGGCTGTAGACCCCATAAGCCTTAGCCTCAGCGCAACCTTTGCCCCAAGAAACCAAACCGACGAGGCTGTAAGTTCCACTCGCCTCACGTAGGATCAGTGGTCCCCCACTGTCACCCTGGCAAGAGTCCTTGGTTCCTTTGTCCAATCCGGCACAGAGCATTCGGTCTGTGACTTCGTTGAAACCTTTGTAAACTTCTTTACAAACAGTTGAGTCAACCAAGGGAACTTCCACTTTCTGCAGTTTATTAGAAATGCTGAAAGAGTTTTCCTGCAAGGTTCCCCAGCCTGCTGCCGTGAACAGAGGGGCTTTTTGGTTTGATGCTCCCATTTTCATTTCGGTTTTGCTTGGATCAATTGGTTTGAAGTGAGATTTCTTATTTAGCTGAATCAAAGCAAAGTCGTAATCCACAGTATTCATGCTGAACTGGGGATGCTGAATGATCTTCTTGACTGTCATGACTTCTGTTCCCGACATATCATCTTGATTAACCAAACCAATCACAACCTTATCAATCGAAGTTCCCTCAACACAGTGGCCGGCAGTTAAAACCCAATCTTCGCGGATAAGAGATCCGCCACAGAAATGACCTGAAGAGTCCTGAAGAGACACGATAAAGGGGAATTCACCCTTTGCAGCGTCTTGGCCTCCGACTATCGTCGGTCTGAAATTGAGCGTTTGAACTTTTTTTCCCTGAGAGGCCACTGCAAAACTGAGCGGTCCTACGAGCAGGCCAATAAACAGAGCACGACACATTCGATCCATAATACCCTCCGGTGGTTGTTTCGTTAGCGATCATCTTCGATCGTTATTAAAATCACATAATTTAAGCTGCAAAGTCACAAGCGTGGCTTTGCACTCCGCGAGAATACAAACTTTCCGCCTGACGCACATCTGTTATTTAGAGAATTGTGAAACTCAAAAGACTGTCATAATTTTTTCATAATTTACAGAATTGAGCTCGACAACCTGGAAATGTCTCCTCATAATTCGCATTATGGTTCGCAGCCTACAACCAAAAGTCGTCGTTCATCATTTAAATCAGTCTCGCTCTCAGCGGATTCTCTGGCTGCTGGAAGAGCTCGAAGTTTCTTATGAAATCAAATTCTACGAGCGGGATAAAAAGACTTTGCTAGCTCCACCGTCACTGAAAGCGATTCATCCGCTAGGAAAATCTCCCGTGGTCACAATCGATAAGCTGGTGTTGGCTGAATCGGGAGCCATCATCGAGTACCTCATAGCTCATTTCGGTGACGGCAAACTTCGCCCATCGGCCGACTCTACCAGTTATTGGAAGTACAATTATTGGCTGCACTATGCTGAAGGCTCCGCCATGCTTCCGCTGCTGCTGAGCTTGATTTTTGGAGAGATTGAAAAAGCCCCGGTTCCTTTCTTTGTGAAGCCAGTTTTGCAAATGGTCTCTCTTCAGGTAAACAAGGCCTTTATTACTCCTCAGCTTAAATTGCATTTCGATTACATTGAGTCTGAGCTTTCCCGCACGCCTTGGTTTGCCGGCGAGGTATTTTCTGCAGCTGACATCCAGATGAGCTTCCCCCTAGAGGGAGCGGAGGCCAGAGGAGCGCTTGGCTCGGCTCACCCCCACTGCCTAGCATTTCTAGAAAAGATTCATTCCAGGCCTGCCTACAAACAAGCCTTAGAACGGACACTGGAACGAAGATAGGAGAGGGCCGCTCAACTGGCTCAATGCTTCGGCCGAGCAGCCGGTTGCCTTTGCTTAACTGAGGCCGATAGCTTTTCTCTTATTTAGGCTCATGATAAGTAACCCGGTAGACGACTCCAGCCAAATCATCCGAGATTAAAACTGAGCCATCAAAATAGTTTTCGACATCGACTGGACGCCCCCAAACTTCTCCTGGCTTTTCACTCTTCTCAGACCCCAGCCAACCCTCGATCCATGGCTGATAAAGCAGAGCATCTCCTGCCTTTATTAAAATCTGACTGACCCGGTACCCTTGCGGTTTGGTTTGACTCGATGACCCATGTTCGGCAACCAAAATTTGATTTTGAAAAGTCCGCGGAAATAAACTTTGCGAATAAAATCTCATCCCTAACGGCGCGATGTGAGCTGGAAGATCCAACTGTGCCGGGATTGACTGTGGACAGGTTTTATGAAACTTAGGATCTGAAACTGACTGACCAAAACAATAGGGAAACCCGAAGTCCTGACCATTTTTTGCAGCTTTGTTGATTTCGTCGGGTGGCAAATTATCGCCAAGCTCATCTCGGCCATTGTCAGTGAACCAGAGAACTTTGTTCTTTGGATCCCAGTCAAAACCAACCGTGTTTCTCACGCCTGTGGCGACGACCTCTTTGCTCTTACCTTTCGAGTTCACGTCGATGCGATAGATCTTTGCCTGATCCTTTTTAGGTTCACAAATATTGCAATTCGCACCGACCGGAACATACAGCTGATCATCGGGCCCGAAGCGGATAAATTTCAATCCATGCCATTTGTCTTTCGGAAATCTCTGAGCAAGAACTTCTCCTTTTAAAGTCCGCGCAGTTTTCTGATCAATCTTGCGATAGCGTGTGATCTGCGAAACTTCAGCAACGTAGAGTGTTCCGTTTTTGTAAGCCACTCCATTGGGCTGATTCTTACCATCTAAAAGAATATCAACCGATTCGGCGACTCCGCTCATCTTTGGATCATTCAAACGGTAGACTTTGTTGGTTGAGGTTCCGACAAAAACTTCGCCTGTTTTCCCAAGCGCCAAAGATCTAGCATGCGGGGCAACTGCAAAAATCGAAATTTCAAACCCAGGCGGCATTGTTAGATGATCCAAAGGAAGATCAGGTCTCTTTTGTGGCACTTGCGGAAAACCGCTTGTAACAGCCGCTACTGCTGTGGCGATCGGCAAACTTGAAGCGAGAGACAGAATGATCGTCGGAATTAAAAGTTTTGTAAGAATTTTCAAAGAGTTGAGTTTCATCATGTAAGAACAATGCCAGATTTCTTTCTCAGACGGAACCATTGTTTGCATAGCCTATGTGCTGGAACGACTGTCAAAAACCAATGTTGGAGATCGCTGGGCCCCGGCTCGTTGGAGATGGAGTTTACTCTTGTGAATTCATGTTTGTATTTCAGATTTTATATTCATCTATATTTTTTTAGTATTCCTTCCGCTTAGTTTTAATTTTTTCCGGTTTGTTATTGGTCGAATTTTTGGCTTGGTTCAGCTCTTGGCCATTTCACCCTTGACCTTCAAGTGACTCCATTGATCTAACCGAGTGATGAATCCAATTTGGTTTGTTCTCGTTCACCTCTGCTTGTGTTTTTTCAATCAGTCACATGCAGAGTCCTTCGTTGCCGCCGAAGGATCCTTTCGCAGTCAACCACAGGCTATGAATATCGTCGGATCTTGGGCCTATGACTCAATCTTGTGGGGAGAAAAGGACCGAGCGCGTCCACTGTACGGATACACTCGGATTGGTACTCGTTTTGGAGGAAGCCCTAGTTTGTCCGGCTTTATTCAAGTGGCGCCGATTGCTCCTCTGATATTCGAGTTTCAAAAAGGTTTCACTCAAAGATTCACCAAGCCAGTGGGTTTTGATTGCAGTTTCAATCGCTGTGACGGATCGGTTCGTCGGAATGAGGCTTCGATTCGTTTGGCCTTGGGTTTCCAACAATGGGCTTTGGTCAATTCTGTGATGTGGCGAGAAATTGAGACCGAAGCTGGTCTACAAGATGTTTATTT
>JAYTZS010000069.1:0-5995 GCA_043741885.1 Bdellovibrio sp.
CCTATCACATCAGCTCACGTTGTATTAACAAAGAGTGGTTTGAATCTCCGATCAAGGAAGTTTGGGAGTTACTAAATGATGAGCTTTATCTAGTTCAAAAGCTTTTCGATTTGAAGATTCACGCTTTTGTTTTAATGAGCAATCATTTTCATTTAATTGCTTCTGCCCCAAATGCTGACCTCTCGACTGCAATGAACTACTTTCTACGCGAATCCAGTCGACAAATATTAAAGTCGAACCGGCGGTTAAATGGAACTTTCGCGGGTCGGTTTTTTCGCTGTCGAATTCAAAGCTATCACCACTTTATGACTGTCTATAAATACATTTACAGGAATCCAGCCGAGGCGGGCCTTTGTCAGTTTGTTGAGGAGTATCCGTGGTCAACTTTGAATGGTTTATTGGGATTTTCGAGATTGATCGTGCCGCTTCAAGAAGACACTTTGCTATTTGATTCAGGAGTCGAAGCGACTTTGAAATGGCTCAATCAAAAACCGGATGAATTTCATCGGAATTCAGTGCGCTTGGCGATTCGCCGGCCAGAGTTTAGGCTTCCACTGGAAAATCGGAAGCCCAACCGGCTTGAAACTGAGTTGTACTGAAATCTCGCACTCCTACGGAGCCTCTAAAGCCCGCAGTACCGCGTGAGGAGAGATTGACGTGCCGCTAGACAAAACGGGAAGACGGTACCTAAAACCTTTTGAGCCGAGCGATTTCCATTTTGGCGTCGTTGAGGGCGGATTGGGATTGCAGCAGCTGAGCTTCTTTTTCGGTTAGGACTTTGTGCATTTGCCCCAAGCGCATTTCGAAACTGCGAAGCACGCTGTTATGGCGATCCATCATCTCTTGAATTTTGAGATCCATGGTTTTGCGCTCGGCAAATCGGTTGTGCAGTTGACCAAGCTTTTGAACAGCCTCGGTGTTCAAAGCTTGGTGGCCTTGTTCCAAGCGCTGGACACTGGCGTTCAGACGCTCAAATTTTAGCTGCGAACTTTTCATAAATTCGTTGATCTGACTGACGATCTTGCTGAGATTTTCAGAGAGTTGATAAATCTGTCCTCGAGTTTCAGAAACTTTTTGTTCCATCCCAATCAGTTGATTGGGAGCTTTGGTTTCGAGAACTCTTGATTTGGTGTTGGTTTCACCGAACAACTCGGGATTGAGTTCCTTTTGCATTTGACCCCCTATAGAAAGCTTCTTAAGCTGACAGTATGCTGAAAGTCGGGACTTTAATAAAGTATTTATCAGAAAATAATCCGCAAGAAACTCCAGCTCGCCTGACTTTCTTTAATTACTTGTTGCATCTCACGGATGCAGGTTCAGCGTTGACAGCTGAAAATGTTGAAAATTTTTTCGCGAGTTGTTTAGACTTCACTCATTGGCAGCAGAATCGACTTCAGCTTGGCAATGAGATTCAACAGATTCTTCAGGAATCAATCGATCTTTCGGAAGTTCACTGGCCTCAGGACACTCAGGTAGTGGATTTAGAAAATCCAAAAGACATGACCGATGCTTTGCAATTCTATTTGAATTCTGTGCACAACAAAGGGGAGAAATACCGACTGATTCCTGAGAGTGAAAAAAAAATGCTGGCGATCATTCTCATGCCCGACAAATCTCTGTGCGTGCGATCCTTTGATAGCAAAATGATCATCCGCCATGGTCAACTTGAGCCACTCAAAAAAGATCTTTGTCTTTATTACACTGCCGACCTCGAGCTTGATTCGGAACAAATCCAGAAAATGGAGATCGCTCCTTTCGTGACCGCCCGGTTTCAGGCCTCAGCAGATCGGATCGAGGGCAGCCTGGTAAAAGGCTACACTCAACAGAAATTCTTTGATCTCAAGGGCCCGGGTCTGTCGGCCTATCCTAAATTGTTTTATGCGCTCAAACGTCTGGAGCAGCACTTCATCAACCGCGAAACTGACAGTTTCTACCAGGAGATGATCTCGGCGCTTGAGCGAGTCAACGAAATGGTGAAACTGGGCGACCCAGAGGCGATGCAAGAAAGCATGGATGTGATGGCCCGAGCTCAGAATGCGCTGGAATATGTGTTTGCCGGTGACAAGCTGCTCAATTTGTTGATAAGAGACCTTCAACACACTCTTGCGTTAAGAAAGAACTCTCGCTCGATGGCGCCTGGCCTGGGATCCACTCGCAGTCAAAGTTTAAGTTCTGGTTTAGGTTCAAGCTTGAGTTCAAACTTGAGTTCAAGTTTAGGCTCAAATTCAGATCCTGAGCTGGCAACTTTCGACTCACTTTCTGATGTCGATTTGCTTGAGGCTTTCCACGAGAGTGACGAAGCCGACCGAAACCGCGGCTTCAATAAGCATCACGAAAGAACTCGTGATCCGAGCGGTGCCGTCGTGAGGACGCCACAGAAAGTTGAAGAACCATGGACACAAATCCGCAGTCTCAATCAGACCTTGACCAAGAGAGCCCAGCAGACGACGAAAGCTCAGACTCCGTCATCGCTCCGGGAAAGAATTCAAAATCAGCAGAACACAGAGACCACTTCGAAGACCGCTTTGAAGACGACGTCGAGGACGACGCTGAGGACTCAGCCGGATCTCCTGCAAAATCTCGAGCAGGAGCTGCCGCTGGATCTCACGCAAAGTCCGTCGTCTCAAAGAGCTCCCTTTCCGGCAAACCGTCAGCGAAAGTCCGACTTAACAAACTGATTGCTGATAGCGGAATTGCCAGCCGGCGAGCTGCCGATCGTTTGATCGAAGAAGGCTCGGTGATCGTCAATGGCAAACGAGTGTACGAGCTTGGAATCAAAGTTGACGCTCAGAACGACCGCATTTCTGTCAATGGCAAGCCTCTGAGAAAAAAATTCGAACACCTCTATCTCATGTTTCACAAACCGCAAGGCATGCTGACGACCATGGAAGATCCACATGATCGGCCGACCATTGCCGCTGTGCTTGGTGAAGTCCCAGCGCGAGTTTTCCCCGTAGGACGTCTTGACTGGGACTCGGAAGGCCTGATCCTACTCACCAACGACGGAGATTACGCCAACCGAGTGACTCACCCCAAAGCTGAAGTCACAAAAACCTACATGGTCAAAGTCGATGGACAGCCGCGAGAAGATCAAATCAAAAAGCTCATGACCGGAGTCAGCATACCCGGCGGCAAAGTGGCAGCAAGATCTGTCGAAAAAGTGAAGCGTGGTGGAGATCAATACGCCTGGCTTAAAATTGTTATCACCGAAGGAAAAAACCGTCAGATCCGTTATATGTTCGAAAAAATTGGTTTCGACGTTTTGAAACTTCAACGAGTCGCCATCGGCCGCTTGAAGTTAGGCACATTGCCACGTGGCGGACTGGTTTACTTGAATGATTTTGCCTCGGAATTGGTATTTGAAACCGATCTCACTCCGGATCAAATCAAAGATAAGAAAAGCCTAAAAGGTGGCCAAAAATCGACCAAGCGGCCTGGGTCTGGAGCAGCTTCAGGAAACTCAAAAAAAGTTTTAGAAAACAAAGCCCTCGGCAAAAAGCGAAAATAATTTGTTGTCCAGTCGATCACTTGGTTTTTGCTATGTTCTTTTAGCTGGAATCGGTTTTGGATTTATTGGAGTCTTCAGTCGAATTGCTTTTCAAAGCGGCCTCAGTGTTGGCGAATTGCTATTTTGGCGCTTCGCCGTCGCCAGTGTCTTGATGTGGGTAGGCCTGCTCATACTGCGGCCCCGCCTGATTTCTCTGAATTCTCGACAAATTTTCATTTCTTTAGGTCTTGGAGTATTCGGCTACACCGTCTTCTCAACTTTCTATTTCAAGGCGATCGAGAGTGTATCCGTGCCCCTAGCGGCTCTTTTGCTATTCACCTATCCGATCTTCGTCAACTTTGGCTCTCACTTCGTACTGAAAGAACGCATAAGACGATCTGAATTTTTCAGCTTGGCTTGCGCTTGTGTTGGATTGGGCTTGCTTCTCTGGGGACCGCTGGTTGTTCAATCGAATCTCGGAGTGCTTTATGGCTTGGGATCCGCAATGGCTTACTCGGTCTATGTGCTAGTGAGTGGAAAGCTGCAGAAAAATGTTCCACCGCTGTCTTCTGGTCTTTATGTGATGACTGCCACAGCGGGAGCTCAATTCTTGGTGCACCGACCTGATCTTCAGCGGATTTTCGAATTTACCACTTTGCAAATTAGTTGCATCCTGGCGATTGCTTTTGTTTGCACGATTGCACCACTGAGTTTATTTTTGGCGGGCCTGCAGAAGCTTTCAAGCTCCCAAGCTTCCATCGTCGCGATGATTGAACCGGCAGTTGCCGCCTTGGCTGCTTGGGCTTTTCTAAACGAAACACTTTCGTCTTTACAGGGTGTGGGTGGTGGTATCGTGTTAGCAGCTTTGATATTCAACATGGTTAATTTTGATCGATAAAAATCTTAGTCGCCGAAACTTCGACTGGACCCTTCGCCTCGCTGCACTTCTTTAAAACTCTTTCAACCTTTTCCAGCTTCGGGTCACCACAGATCTGCACCGACCAAATTCAGCTGACAAAATCTTGACTGTACCTTGGCTGTACCTTGACTGCCACGTCACTGCCGATGGAGACTTTCTTCGCTTTCCATCGCCAGAAAGAACGAAGTTGTGAGTCCCTTCGTTAAGTTCTTCGAATCATCCTCCGAAAAAGAGTCTGAGAGTTCTCGGATGGAGACTTTCAATGGTCTCCGCCGGAGACAATCGAGCATGGATGCTCGAGATAAGAAGATAGGACGTCTTCGCTACTGAAAGTGAGCGAGGGATTGTCATGTTTAGCCAAAGTATCGGAAGACTTTTGTTTATAGCAGGGCTTGGAATTTTAGCTGCACTGTTTTCATGGGAGGCTTTTGGAGCCGACTTGAATATCATTGAAGTGCACCGAAATATTCCGCTGTCTGATGACGCTCCTGTTTACAAAGACTTTTACATCAATGCAGGTGCGGAAACGGGCCTGAAGAAAAATCTTGTGGTCACGGTGATTCGTAAAATGGCGGTTCGTGATGCGACGGGGACTCAAAATTATGGTGAAATTGACATTCCAGTCGGTCAGTTGAAAATTATATCGGCCCAAGGCAAAATTGCCATTGCACGAGAATTCAAACTGATCTCGAGAGACGATGAGCCCATGCTAGAGCAAATTGGAATGATGATTGGAGACCGCTTGGAACTGGACGGCTCTTTCGTTGACATCAAAAAGACATCTGCTAAAAAGGCAGAGTGAATTCATACATCCGCATTCGACTGCTCGCAGTCCCCGCCAATATGGAAGACGTTATCACCGGCCACAGTTTCGATTGTGGCGCCACCGGCGTGACCGAAGCTTTGGCTTTCACTCAGACTGATTTGACTTATGAACCCGACATTGTGCATGTGAAATCCCATGACTTGGATGTGTTTTTTGAAGCTCGTCCAGGGCCAGAGTTTTTCGAGCCGTTGTTGCAATGGGCTCCACGCTTGAGGTGGGAGATTTCTGAAGAAGAGCACAAAGATTGGCTGGCCGAGTGGAAAAAAGGCTTCGTCCCTTTTCAGTTGGTTGGGCCTTATTGGATCGTGCCTTCTTGGCTGCCGGCTCCTGCAGAAGCGGAAAAACCAATCACACTTGATCCGGGAATGGCCTTCGGGACTGGCACTCATGCAACCACAAAGATGGCCGCCTACTTCGTTCACAAATTGGGTCAGACTTTAAAAAAAGACAAAGCCTATTCTTTGATTGATGTGGGCACAGGAACTGGAATTCTAGCTATGCTTGCTTTCCAAGAAGGTATTCAGCGTGTGCTTGGAATCGAGATCGATCCAGAAGCTCGCCGAGTTGGCCGAGAAAATTTTGCGCAAAATAAAATGACGGCAATTGAGTTATCGGATCAGCTATTAGAAAATGTGAGAGAGCAGTTTGATTTCGTCGTGGCAAATATTATTGATGGCGTTCTTCTCATGTTAAAAAATGACTTGCTGAGAATCCTCAAACCTGGCGGGCAAATTTTTCTGACTGGGATTCTTTTAGAACGTGA
>JAYTZS010000070.1:0-5986 GCA_043741885.1 Bdellovibrio sp.
GGAAGATGCCGTCAGTTTTTATGAAGATAGATTGAAGGAAAAAAACCTTCGAGTGCATATTCAAATTCCCGAAAAATCTTTTGTGTTGGCCGACAAAACTGCTGTCACAAACCAAATAATTTCTAATTTACTTTCAAACTCGGTGAAATTCAGTCATGCTGATTCGGAAATTTTAATTTCAGTCGAATGTTTGCAATCCCAACTGGTTTTAAGAATTCAGGATTTCGGCGTAGGGATTGTGGCTTCGGATATTAATCGAGTGTTTTTCACAAAGGAAATACTGTCTCAGAGCGGGACAATGCATGAAACGGGATCAGGGTTGGGCACCTCATTGGTCAAAGACTACATGGAAATCTTCAACGGGAAGATTGAAGTCAAGTCAACTCACCAATCGGCCTCAAAACATTCGGGAACAACTGTTAGCCTGTATTTTCCGCGTATTTAAATCACATCACTAGAACTGCAATTCCGAGGACCACAACGATTTTCATCCACATATCTGATTGCAGAGTCATAAAACCTCCATTTGGTAATAGCAAAAGCAGGGACACTAACACAGACATAAGTCTTGTCGGATGGTCGAGGAATTGTCTAAAAGATAATCTTTTTATAGAGAATAGATTAAGCCTGATCTCGAATTTTATTCAACGTCTCAAATTGATTCAAATCTATTTCTTCTGGAGAAGTTCGGCAGCCTGTGGTGCAAAATAAGTCAGAATGGCATCAGCACCGGCGCGCCGAAAAGCAGTGAGAATTTCTAAAACAGCCTGCTCTTCGTTCAGAGCTCCAATTGAAGCTGCCGCCTTGATCATAGCGTATTCGCCACTGACATTGTAAGCCGCGACTGGGACGGTGGAGTGTTGCTTTATTTTTGCGATCACATCAAGATAGGCCAGAGCTGGCTTGACCATCACCATGTCTGCTCCCTCTGCGATATCCAGATTCACTTCAAGCAGAGCTTCTCTCGAATTTCGAAAGTCCATCTGATAAGTTTTTTTATCACCTAATTTCGGGGCTGAATCTAAAGCTTCGCGAAAAGGGCCATAAAAACTAGAAGCATATTTTGCCGAGTAAGCCAAAATGCTCGTGTCGGTTAGCCCGGCTTCATCCAAAGAAGAACGTATAGCGCCTACCCGGCCGTCCATCATATCTGATGGCGCCACCCAGTCGGCACCCCATTGAGCTTGAAGAACGGCCATTTCACTGAGGATTTCAACCGAAGCATCGTTGAGAATTCGATTGTTTTCAACCACTCCATCATGTCCATCAGAAGAGTAAGGATCCAGTGCTACGTCGGTGATCAAATTGATTTCGGGATGCATATCTTTGATTGTGCGAATGGCTCGCGGCAAAAGGCCCTTCGGATTCAAGGCTTCTTTGCCGTAAGGGTTTTTCAAATGTCCAGCAATCTGCGGAAAAAGAGCAAAATGCTTCAGTCCCAAAGCTTTCCACTCGGTGATTTTTTTGCATAGAAGATCGACGGTCATCCGAGATTGTCCAGGCAAAGTGAGAATTGGCGTGGAGCTATTTTGACCGTCGCAAATAAAGACGGGGTAAATCAAACAGTTGATATCAATTGAAGTTTCAGCAACCAGGTCGCGAATGGCAGAGCTCTTGCGATTGCGCCTCGGCCGTCTGGAATGATTCATGACACACCTCTTTTTGTGACAAACCTATGACACAAATGTCTGCGGATGTTGTTAGGATCTTTAGTATGGCAGACTTCATCCTGGTGCATAGAAATTTTTCTGAAAAGAAGGAAATCAACAGCTCAGCTTATTTGACTTGTTTGACTTGGAGCACTTGCCTTCGTCAAATTTTATTTCTCGATTCTCTCCACTGCGAGCCTTGTGATTTCGAATCAACCGATCAGATTTTAAGTGGAGTCGATGCCGAGGCTTTTTTGTTAGAAGTGCTCTGCGGTCTTAAATCCCCGCTGATTGGAGAAACTGAAGTTTTTGGCCAGTTCAAGTTGTGGTGGAAGTACCTGCCGGAAACTCATCATTGGAAACAAGCGCATCGCAGTAGGATTGAATCTCTTTTTTCAGTTGTCAAATGTGTTAGGGAGAAAATTCTTTGTGGCCAGGGATCCCAGAGTTACGGCTCTCTACTTCGCCGGCATTTGGAAAAATCAGTTGTGGTTGATCTTCTTGGCGCTGGGAATTTAGTGCAAGAAATGATTCCGTGGATTCAAAAACAATCTCCCTTCCGAGTGTGGTGCCGAGATCCAAAAAAGTTGCAGGAGACATCGCTCGCTCGAAGAGCTCAATCCCTCCTCGCCTTTTCTGAGAAAGTGCCTTTGTCTTCAGTAGTGGTGGTAGCAGCTCCAATTCAGCATTTGAGTTTAAGACATTGGTTGCTGGAGCGAGGCTTCAGCTCAGAAACTCAACTTTTCGATTTTCGCTCCGATTCGGCTGACTTCCAGATTTTTACAAAAGCGAAATTGCATCTGAAGTTGTCTGATTTTACTTCGCAATATCAAGAGCATCGGGAAGATATTGAGAAAAAAGCAAGTCTGGCGCTGGAGCAGATTCAAATTTGGAAAAACCTTCAAGAATCTCGGATTCAAATTCGGCCCTATGGTTGGGATGATTTGTGAGAGTCAAAATTTCGGCTCGGCAAAGTGTGCTAGCCCAGCACCAAGCCATCCAGGTGGGCAGCGCTCTGAAACTAGCGCACTCGAATTTAGAAATTGAATATTTATTTCGCGAATCCTTAGGAGATAAAAATTTAAGTGATCCTCTATGGAAAATGCCAGAACGAGGAGTGTTTACCGAAGATTTTTATCTGGATCTACAAGAGAATCGTACGGACATGGTCGTTCATTCTTGGAAAGACTTACCTACCGAAGAAAAATCTGACACTGAGATCACGGCGACTTTACCTAGAGCCGACCAGAGAGATGTGCTGCTGTTTAAGAAGAGTTCTTTTCTTAGGGACCAGGTACAAATTTTTTCTTCTTCTCCACGCCGAGTATTGAACCTTTATTCTTTTTTGTCTTGGGCCTTGCCATGGCCTGTTGAGAATTTGCAATTTGCTTCTGTTCGCGGAAATATTCCGACTCGAATCCAAAAGCTTTTACAGGACCCCGAAACTGACGGGCTGGTCTTGGCTAAAGCGGCACTCGATCGATTGCTTGGCGATTCTGGATTTTCTGAGACTTGCCAATTTCTAAAGACGGCTCTGGAACAGTGCGAATTTATGGTATTGCCCCTGAGTGAAAATCCAAATGCAGCGGCTCAAGGAGCTTTGGCAATTGAAGTGAATCGAAAGAACATTCGGATTCTTGAGCTTTTACAACCGATAAACTGTGTTGAGTCCTTCGGGAATGCGCATCGAGAAAGGGAAATCCTGCAACAATATGGGGGCGGTTGCCATTTGGCCTTGGGCATAAGTGTGTTGCAGAGACCTTATGGAAGAATCGAAATCGTCAAAGGCCGCACTCCAAGTGGTGAAAACCTGCATAAAAAAAGTTGGATCCCGGCGAAGGCTCTTCCGGCGCATCTTCAGCCAGCGCGATTGAGCTTTTCTAGCCAGCGGATTCCACTGATTTCTCCGTCGATTGATCTGCCGTCAGAAAATATCAATGCAGTTTTTATTTCGAAAGCCGAAGCTTGGATGCCTGCTGCTGCCAACTGCGCGGTGAAGTGGACCGCGGGAATTCAGACCTGGAAAAAGATGGCTGAACTGGGAATTTGGATTCATGGATCGGCCGAGGGTCTTGGAGAAATTGAGGAGCC
The DNA here is from genome assembly GCA_043741885.1 of Bdellovibrio sp. GTDB lineage: Bacteria > Bdellovibrionota > Bdellovibrionia > Bdellovibrionales > Bdellovibrionaceae > 21-14-0-10-47-8. Next base: position 3,741 of record JAYTZS010000070.1, read on the forward strand.
ACGGCTGAAGCAGCTAGCTCAAGTGGCGCTCAATTGGGGGCGACTGACCCATGAAAATGTTCTAGAAACTTTCGATAAGAAAACATTTGCTTCATATTCTCTTCAGTTGTCTTTAATATCTCAAGAACTGGGTTCGGCTGAATGCTATTCATGGAAAAGTGCGAGCGAATTTTTTTTAGCTTTGCAGAAATTTCCGGAACTAAGAGATCGGAAGCATGTCTGCGGCCCCGGCCGAACTTACGAAGCTCTCTTTCAGGAGCTCAAGTCAGAGCAAAATCTCTACGTGGAGTTGAGTCATGAATTCATCACAGCTGTTTGAACGATCAAAAAATGTGACTCCCGGCGGAGTTCACTCTCCCATTCGAAGTTTTTCCGGATTGGGCCGAGATCCGATATTTTTTAAAAAAGCACAGGGTGCTTTTCTTTGGAGTGTCGAAGGCAAAAAGTACATCGACTATTGTCAGAGCTTTGGACCGCTGGTTCTCGGCCATCGGGACCCTGAAATTGAAGCTCAAGTCCACGAAATGATTTCAACTGCATGGTCTTTTGGGGCTTGTGAACCTTACAGTTTGGAGCTGGCCGAGTGGATCACTTCTCGGATCCCATGGGTCGAAAAATTGCGCTTCGTTTCCTCAGGAACTGAAGCTGTCATGAGTGCACTTCGAGTCGCTCGAGCCGCCACTCGACGTTCGAGAATTCTCAAATTTGAAGGATGCTATCACGGACATGTGGATTCTCTTCTCGTGCAGTCTGGAAGTGGGTTGGCCGGAGTCTCCGCTTCCTCTAGTGCTGGGATTACCGAAGAGACAGTTCACTCAACATTGGTTTGCAGATTGGACGACGAAGCGCAAATGCAGGAAATATTTCGAGTTCATGGAAAGTCCCTTGCGGCGGTGATCATAGAGCCACTTCCGGCTAACTACGGGCTTCTTTTGCAACGAAAAACTTTCCTCGCTCAGATGGTCGAGCTGGCTCGACAAAATGAAGTGTTAGTGATTTTTGATGAAGTGATTTCTGGATTTCGGGTGGCTCTGGGCGGGATGGCAGAACTGCTAGGCATTCAGCCAGATTTAGTCACCTACGGAAAAGTCATCGGCGGAGGATTCCCAGTTGGCTGTTACGGTGGACGAAAAGACTTAATGGATTTAGTGGCACCGAATGGCCCTGTTTACCAAGCGGGAACTTTGAGCGCAAATCCGGTCGGGATGAGAGCTGGCCTTTGCACTTTGCAAAAGATGGAAAGGGAAAATGGCTGGGCTTTGCTAGAAGAACGTGGGCGAGAATTCGAGCAAAAAATAACCCCTATTTTTCAAAAACGCGAGATTCAAATCGTCCGACAAGGCAGCCTTTTTTGGAGCCATTTTCAGACTGCTGACCCCATACGTCGAGTAGATCAAATCCCAGCCAGTCAGAAAGAATTTTTCAAAAAACTGTTTTCTCAAACTTTGGAACTGGGGGTCTATCTTGCCCCTCATGCATACGAAGTCGGCTTTCTTTCTTTGGCTCATACCAGTGAAATCATTTCTGAAACAGCCCAAGCCATCGAAGAGGCCTTTCGCAGAAGCGAACTGGATCTTACATGAAAAAAATAAAATGAAAAAAACGTCTGTTCCATCGGATCGATTCAAGATAGGTCTGTCTGTTTTTTGGTTCCTGTTCACTTTTTCGATGGTGACCTGGTGGTGGATTTTTTCATTGCACCAACTGAGCAGCCCGGATTTTCAACTTCCGCCAGAGAAAATGCACAAGCTGCGCCGGATGTTCCTATGGGAAGGCTCTTTTCTATTAGCATTTGTTTTCGGTGGAGGAGCCTCTCTTCTGGTTTTAACAAATCGAGAGCGTTTGCGAAATCTGAGACTTCGAATGTTTTTTTCAAACTTTTCCCATGATCTAAAAACTTCCCTCAGCCGCTTGAGGCTTCGGGCGGAAGTGTTTATGGAAAATGACCAAAATCCAAAACTACAGAAATTAATCGAAGAAGTGAATCGCCTGGATCTTCAACTTGAGAACTCGCTCTGGGTAGCTCGTGGAGAAGAGCAGAAGCTTCTGACTCAAGATTTTGCTCTTTCAGAAATTTTATCTAGTTTGCGAAACGAATGGCCGGAACTGCAGATCCACCTGCAAAAGGACTGCAATTTGTCGGCCGACAAACAGGCTGTGAAAAGTATTTTCCGAAATCTCATTCAGAACTCATGGCTGCACGGCAAAGCCAGCCAAATTGATATTCAAGTGGAAGCCCTGTCGTC
>JAYTZS010000071.1:0-15929 GCA_043741885.1 Bdellovibrio sp.
AAGTTGAAGAAAGACCCGCCAGAGGCTTTGAAATCGCGGCTAGAAAATATCCGGTGAAGATGAAACTCTTTCTTTGACCTAATTGGTCTGACCAGCGGCCGGCGAGGATTTTAAATACTCCCGCAATCAGTTCGGCCAGACCTTCAATCAAACCCAAAGCCACCAATGAGGCGCCCAGGCTTCCAGTTAGGTAGAGAGGCCAAATTGGATAAAGCATATCGCTTGCGACGTCAGCAAAGAAAGAGATGAAACCTATCAGGAGAATTGGCGCTGTCCACATTCGTAGGACAATAGAACATTGCAGAAACTTGTCAAACAAGATTGCTATTCCGCAAGCCATCGACTTGAATCGAGTCGGTGAAATTTCTCAAAGTTTTCATAAAGATAGTTAAAAAAGCAGGACTGCCCCTTTTTGCGCTGACAGTGCTTGGAACAAGTTTAGATCAATTGATCACAGTCAAAATGGAAAGCATACTGATGAATCCTCTTGGCGCCAGCAACTGGGTTTGGGCTCTGGGCGCACTCTCTCTTTTGTTGAATTTGATTTACCCCTTGATTGCTTTGCTGATCGTGCTGTCACAAATGTCAGCTGCGGAAGAACTCAATGGTGTTAGTTTCCTGCGAAGAATGTTTGCTTCTAACTTGATCGAGGAGATGCGGGCTTGGGGAAATTCGATGCTCTGGTCTTTTGTTTTTATACTGCCCGGTCTCATTCGATTTTTGCGCTATCTGCTGCTACCATTTGTGGTTTGCTTTGATCCACTTTATCAGATTGGCCAGAGGGACGCTTTGAAGCGAGCGCGTGATTTGAGCCGCGGGTCACTCGGGAAACTGCTTTTGGTTTTTTGTTTTTTCGCTGTGATTTTTCCACTTTTGCTCAGCTCCTTGGATGAATGGAAACTGGTGTGGAACACTCCCCTTCCAGCATTAGGTATTTGTTTGCTTGAAATGCTTTTGAATATTTGCTTTATCCTGTGTCTCTGGAAAATTTATCAAAGGAGCTTGTCGCATGAGTCTTCTCTTTCAGTGGAAAGAAATCCAATCGCGTAGCCGGGGCTTGACCTTTGATGATGTCCTAATTGTCCCTTGCAAATCCGATGTCAAATCGCGCCGAGATCCGCAGCTAACCACTTGGCTGACAAAAAAGATTCAGATTGAAACTCCCATTGTCAGCGCCAACATGGACACGATTACGGAAGCCGATATGGCTATCGCGATGAACCAAGCTGGCGGAGTTGGAATTCTCCACCGATTTGCCTCGATTGATGATCAAGTGCGATTCGTTGAACAAGTCAAAGCTAGTGGCGCTTCGATTCTTTCAGCCAGCATAGGAGTCAACGGGGATTTTAAAGAGCGCGCCGAAGCCTTAGTGCGAGCCGGAGTCGGGATTGTGACGATTGATATTGCGCACGGGCACTCGTCACAAATGATCGATGTCATGAAGTGGCTCAAAGATAAATTTTCAGAAGTTGAAATCATTGCTGGCAATTTGGCCATGCCGGAAGCTGCACGGGATTTGATCGAAGCTGGAGCGGATGCTATCAAAGTAGGCATCGGCCCAGGATCCATGTGCACGACAAGGATCATCACTGGTGCCGGAGTGCCGCAATTGACCGCCGTGGCCCTGTGTGCCGAAATTGCGGACTCTTATGGAGTGCCGGTGATTGCCGACGGCGGAATCAAAACTTCGGGTGATATCGTGAAGGCATTTGCAGCTGGGGCTTCCAGCGTCATGCTGGGATCGATGCTCTCAGGCACGATCGAAACTCCGGGAGAGATTCAAAATGGCCGCAAACAATACCGCGGCATGGCCTCAAAATCCGCCCAGGTATCTTGGCGTGGTGGCGTCCCCGAAGGAATGGCGCCAGAAGGCGAGTCCACTTTTGTCAACGTCAAGGGTCACGTAAAACATGTCATCTCCGAACTAACCGGCGGAATTCGCAGCGGAATGAGCTACATCAACGCTACTTCCATCGGTGAAATCCGGGACAAATCCCGCTTTATCGAAATCAGCCCCTCCGGAATCTACGAATCCCGCGCCCACGGGTGCCTCTGAGGTGCCTGCCCTTTTTTGGTAAAGATTTGCGTCATAAAAATTTTACCCGCATTCCGTTCAAACCGTCCCTGACTCCCCGGAATAGCCGCAGTTTATGACGCAAATCTTTACCAAAAAAGGGCAGGCACCCTCTGAAAACTGGACCATTGGGATTTTGACCGGGTTCGAGGGAGAAGGTAATCTATTTTTGGCTTGAGAGACTTCTGTTTACGAACCCCAAGTTGTCGTTCAAACCCTTTAATTACTTCGATGAGACCCGCTTGATAAGAGCGGGTTTTGTTTTTCGGCCTCACAGCTTTGAGAGTAAAAATTCATGGCAACACTTGGAGTTTTTGATTCCGGATTGGGTGGACTCACAGTTCTTCGAGAGTTATTGGCTCGCTTCCCTAGAGAAAATTTTATTTATCTTGGAGACACAGCTCGACTTCCCTACGGCACCAAGTCTCCAGAAACAATTCGGAAATACTCAGAACAGATCATGGACTTCCTAACAACCAGAAATGTTGATGGTTTGGTGATCGCTTGCCACACAGCCTCTTCACAGGTATCCGAACAATTGTGGAAACAGAAGTTGGTTTTCAATGTGCTTGTACCAGGTGCCGAAAAAGCAGTAGAGCTCAGTAGAAACCGCGGAAAGAAGATCGGCTTGCTTGGAACTCGCACAACGATTCAAAGCGACAGTTACCCCAAGCTTATCGAAAAGTTAGATGCAAATATCCAAGTTTTCTCTCAAGCCTGCCCACTCCTGGTGCCATTGGCAGAAGAAGGTTGGTCCGAAGACCCGATCACAAACCTCATCGTTTACCGGTATCTGCAACCCTTACTAGAAAAGCAAGTCGACACTTTGCTTTTGGGCTGCACCCATTATCCGCTTTTGCAAACGTCCATTCAAAGAGTCACAGGCAACTCAATTGTGTTAGTTAACTCAGGAGAAGCCGTGGCCGAAAAAATCCAGGATGCATTCTATGAAAAGATTTTGCAGCCGCAAAAGGGCGAAAAAAATTCTGGCCGAGTCGAGATCCTGATGACCGATTACTCACTTCACTCAAAACAAATGGCTGAGAAAATTCTCAGCCCGCACCAGATTGATCATTTCGAAATTGTTCATCTTTAGAATTTAATCCCTAATCCTTGGTCCTCAATCTCCGAACCCAAACTCCTCGCTTCCGCAACAGCCCAGAAGTCGCAGCGCGAAGGACGAAGGTCAGAGCAAATGTTCTTCTGCTTGTTGAAATAAATTGTAAGAACTCATCATGGAAGCTCCGTAAGCCCCAACATCGGCGATGGCCAACCATTGGCCAGCCTGAAGTTGGTGAAACGGCCGACCGTGGCCGAGAAAATCCGAGGACTCGCAGACCGGCCCGACCACATCATAGAGCAATCCCGAGTCGATTTCCGTCTCCACAATCGTCTCCACAGTCGCCCCCACCCCGTCTCTGCCAAGCAACTTTTCAACCTGAAAAATTCTATGCTCCGCCTGATAAAGCGCCGGCCGCAAGAGGTGATTCATGCCTGAGGTGCAAATTGCAAAATTTTTCTCTGATGTGGATTTGATGTACTGAATTTCAGTGAGGAGAACTCCGCTACGAGCCACCAAAATTCGCCCGGGTTCAAACTGCAGATGAGCATTCAAATCCGTGAACTCAGAGCGAAGCAAGCTGGCATAATTCTGAATCACCGCGAGGTCGGAGGCAGAGTCTTTAGCGTAATCCAAGCCGAGTCCCCCGCCCAAATCCAAAATCGACAGAGCAAATCCTTGAGCCTGCAAATCGCAAAAAAGCTGTCGCATTTTTTTCCAAGCTTGTTGCAACGCTGACAGATCCAACATCTGCGAGCCAATGTGACAGCTCAAACCAAGAAGTCGAAGTGAAGGCGAGGATTTCACAATCTCCAAGCACAAAGGAAGCTCCATGAAGCCAATGCCAAATTTATTTTCGCGAAAGCCAGTGGAAATATAAGGGTGAGTCTTCGCATCCACGTCGGGGTTTACCCGCAAAACAACTGGAGCTTTCAAGCCGCCTTCCTCAGCCAGCTGAGCTAAGCGCTGCAACTCGGGCGCACTTTCCACATTGAACTGGTGAATCTGAGTTCGCAGTCCTAAGCGGATTTCCGCTGCACTTTTGCCAACTCCTGAGAAAATGATTTGCGAGCCAAGAAATCCTGCTTTGAGAGCTTGCTCCAATTCTCCCCCACTCACAATGTCGACCCCCAAGCCAAGGGACTTCCAAAGTTTCAGAATTTGCAAATTGGAATTCGCCTTCACCGCATAATGGACGGAGAAATTTTGCTGAAGTGAGGCCGTGAGCTCCGAATGAAAAAACTGAAAGCGTTCGATCAACCCTTGTTTGGAATAAATGTATTTCGAAAACTGCTCTGGCCCCGTCCAAGCCGAAAGACGCAGCTCATCGAGGCAGAGTTCCATCGAAGAAGCCGTTCCACGTAGTTTCTTCTTCCAATCCAGTTTTGACACGGACTCTCCTTTGGCGTTACATCTAGAAGTCTATGAAATCATTTTCTTTCGGACTGACATCTCTCGGCCTGCCCATTCCAGCCTATCGTTTTTCCAACCCAGGTGCAAAAGTTCTGATTTTAGGCGGAGTGCATGGAGACGAGATCGAAGGAGTGATTGCAGCCCACGGCCTGCTCAAGGAGTTTGAAAAAGAATTCGCCTACAACTTGGATCTCACCCTGGTGCCGTCGTTCAATTTAGACGGAGTCCTGCACCGCACTCGAGTCAATGCTCGAGGAGTTGACTTGAATCGCAACCTTCCGACCAAAGATTGGTCGCCAGACATTAAAACTGAGCGCTACCACCCCGGCCCACTCCCCAATAGCGAACCTGAAAATCAAGCTCTGACAGAATTTATCGAAAATGAGAAGCCGCGAATTATCCTGAGCTTGCACTCGTGGAACCCGATGTTGAACGTGAATGGCGATTGCCTGCTTGAAGCCGAAAGTCTGCATCGTTCGACCGGCTACAGAATTGATACAGATATCGGCTACCCGACTCCGGGGAGTTTAGGCACCTATGCTGGCCTCGAAAGACAATCGCCGACTTTGACTTATGAAATTGAGCGCGACCTGGCTGCTAATCTTATTTTAAAAATTCATGTTCCAGCTATTTTACTGGCTCTCAAAGAAACTGAAAAGCGAGGACCCCGATGACAATTCCAGCACGAGTCGATTGGCTTTATGACCAAGTCACTCAAGGTTTGGCGGCAAATGAAATCTCGCCGGATGATCTCCAGATCATCCGCAACTCAATCGAGTCTCTTAATGACGGCACAGCCCGTATCGCCGTCAAAAACGATTCGACTTATGAAATACAAACTTGGCTAAAAAAAGCAATCTTGCTGTATTTTAGAATTCAAAAAATGAACCCTATCCATGCCGGAGACTTGCAATTCTTCGATAAAATTCCGCTGAAATCCTGGACAGCTGAAATGGGAGTCCGGGTGGTTCCGCAGGCCCTCGCTCGCTATGGGAGTTTCCTCGAAAAAGGAGTCATTCTCATGCCCTCTTTCGTCAACATCGGAGCCTACGTCGGCTCAGGAACCATGGTCGACACTTGGGCAACTGTGGGAAGTTGCGCCCAGATCGGAAAGGATGTGCATTTGTCAGGCGGAGTCGGCATCGGTGGCGTGCTCGAACCCCTGCAAGCCTCACCAGTCATCATCGAAGACAATTGTTTTTTAGGCAGTCGAGCCGTTGTCGTCGAAGGAGTTCTCGTCGAGGAAGGCGCTGTCCTCGGAGCCGGAGTGATTCTGACGGCCAGTACAAAAATCGTGGACGTCACCAGCTCAGAGAAAAAAATCTATCAAGGCCGAGTCCCGGCCAGATCTGTTGTCATCCCCGGTTCAATGACGAAGACGTTCCCCGCCGGCGACTTTGCCGTTCCCTGTGCTTTGATTATTGGCCAACGAAAACCGAGCACCGACCTCAAGACTTCTTTGACCGAGGCTCTCCGCGACTTCCAAGTGAGCGTCTAAAGGAGCCGACCCGCTTGACTTTTTCAAGTGGTGAGTCTGCGCCAAAACATAAAGCCCAAGCAGTAAAAAAAGAGAGATTATTTTCGCTTTGTATTCCTGTTTCACAATCACCTCAGTTTATTTTCAATGGCCGCAACTTACCACAGGAGTAAGAGCGAGAGGCTGAGTGATTTTACAGAAAGCATTTTTTACTGGAAGTGACAAAAATCGACCAACTGTTCGCCGCTCTTTTTTTGCGAGGGGAAAGGTATTGAGGTTACAGAGCCAGCATGAACGGAAGATTTCCGCTCCTCTCTGGTTCCAAAATAATTGCCATCCAACGATCTTGTTTATTTACGTGATGTCTTTAGCCGGTCACCAAGAACGTGGTAACTAATGATCCCTCTAAGTTCGGACTTGGGCTTGTAATCAAGCACAAGTAAAGTCGCGCCACTCATCTCAGTTTAGCACTGAATAGGCCCGCGACTTATGAAGACCAGTCTTGATTCGATCGAAAAGCCGTCTGCTCTCTCATACCGATAAGCTTGCCAACTCAGCACTTTGACGGCTTCGCTGGACTGTTAAAAATGGCAAGAATCTTCATCCATGCAGGTCTCAGGTGGGAGCCGGCTCTTTTTTCTTCCGCTTGTTCTTCTTAGGTCGGACCAACAATCCAAAAGATTCGTGCTGATTGATTACCAGGTACGAAAGAACATTTTTGAAGTCTCGTCCCCAGCTGAGTATTCTCGTGAAGGGCGGAAGGGTGAAGATCTTGCCTGTGAAGTTTTTGTGTTTTCGAATTCTGAGAGCGAGAATGGACGTCAGTACCCGAATGAAGGCATTATAATCCTTACGGTCTTTGATCTTAATCACACAGTGAATGTGAGACCAGTTCAAAGCCGTGGAGTAGACGGGAACGTGAAATCTCACTGCTATGTTTTGAATCAGTTGTTCCAATCGGCGATTTCCTGGGTTGAACACTCCTTTCAGATCTGACTTTAAGACCAAATGAATCGCATGTTTAGTTGAAAGCGCGCGACGTCCTTTTCGCTTTCCTTCAAGCAAAGAGCCACCGTGTTCTTTTTTACTTTTATTTGATGCCTCAAAATCAGATTGCTGCATGCAACTTTTCTTTCTAAGTTTCAGATGAGTATTCATATCACAAGTATTTAGAGGGGGATTTTGCAGCACTCCCAAGTGAGTATGGAATCGCAGTGATACGCGCATTAGCCCTTCGCCCCGAATCAATTTCGAGGCGGGTAAAGGAAATTTTCAAAAGTAAAAATATCTTTCGTCCTGGGTAAAGCTAGAGAGTGGAATAACTCGTCAACAATAATCTGCAGAAAAATATGTAGCATTAATCTAAAAATCTTCCATACATAAAAGAGAGAAAGTAAAAAAAGTAATCAGAAAAATGCAATAGATCAAAGCAAAAGAGGGAACTTCGGTTTCAGGTTGGACCAAAAAAAGGGAAGAAAAATGGTGTAGCATTGGAGCAATTTAAATACGAATTTATCGATGCCGCTCTTATTCATTGAAAATTGAAGAGCCGCCTCTACCCTTCGCCTGTCGCTCAAGGCAATTAATAGAGGCCAGCCCTCAACCCTCAAGTGTCTCGCTCAAATGAGTAAACTCTCGACTGTTTCCCAGGTTTCATCCAAGGTCCTACGGAGCCGGTCGGGTCACCTAGCTCCCGGGCAAAAGCCAGCAACACGCAACACGAGCCCCCGGTCAATTCTTCGCTTTCAGAGCCTCGGAGGGGAGAATTTGGGCGGCGCCTCGGGAGCTGAAGTAGCTTCCTAAACTTGCAATCGCAGCCCCTGCGACGAGGATAAAAAAGACGAACTGCCCGTCGAGGTAGGCGGGGATTTGGGAATCGACGTAAATATCAGCTGGCAAGATGTGCAGAGGGTGTTTTTCTATCCAGAAACTCACTCCGGAGCCCAGCAAGAGTCCTGCGCTCAAACCGAGGGCACCTAAACACAGGCCTATTTTCATGAACATCTGCTGCACTTTCCGTGTCGAGAAGCCGATGGCTTGCAGAAGACCGATTTCTTTTCGTTTTTGAGAAATCAGCAAAACTAGGACTGACACCATGGAAAAGCTGGCAATCAGGGCGGCCAAACTCAAAAATAAAGTGATGATTATTTTTTCTAAGCGCAAAGCGAAAAACAGAGCTGAATTTCGCTCTTTCCAAGTTTGCACGCGAATTTCTGGGAAAGCCGTCATCTCGGCTTTGTAACTTTCAGCTTCGTTGGGCTTGGGAGTCCATATTTCGATTCCAACTTTCCGGCTTTCTCCATTTCTAAGCATCTTCATTGTGTGATCGCGAACATAAAAAATATTTTGCGAGTCAATGTCGGACAGACTTGTTGAAATAATTTTTTTGATTTTCACTCGCTCATATCGAGGCGCTTCGCCCGGTGGGAGAAGCAAGCTCTCCGGTGGAATTACCATCAAGGAATCTCCTTCGAAGACTCCTAAAGACACGGCAAGATCGACTCCGATTAAAATTTCTTCTGGAGCTAGAACTTCTGGCATCAGAGGCTCATTTTTTTTATTTAAGTCGAGCTTCTGCATTTGGAAAATCAAACGATTCAAACTATCTTGAGTCAATCCCCGGGCCACAGCCCCTTTGAAGTGACCATCTAGAGTTCTTAGGATCACATCTTGATTTTCATAGATCTGAACCTTGAGCTGTTCGTTTTGCTTCAACTTGGTGGTCAGTGGATGCAGTTCCAAAAGTGCTGCTGTGTTCACTCCAGGGATTTCCACTGTCAGGTGCGGCTCGACTGCCAAGGTACGAGCTTCGATGTTGTGATTGAGCGCCGTCATTACCGAGATCACGATGACCAGAGCGGACACAGAGAGAGTCAGCCCGATCACAGTCAGCCACGAGATCTTTTTGATCAGAGCCCCGGCGCGAGCAGAAAATAAATATTTTTGGAAAAATTCTAGAAACATGCCTTTGCAGGCTACTTTACTTTTCGCTGGCCGGCATGTGTTTTTTATTTTTCGCTGCCTCTGCTTCTTCTTTTCGAACCTCTTCAGCACTGCCGCGAACAAACATTGATTTTTGCATGGCTTTGATCAAAACCACGGCCTCGTCCAAAGCCTCCACTGCCCTTCGACTGGCGTGTGGCAGGTCTGGGGCCACTTCTGCCAGTGCCGGGATAATCACTTTGAACTCGTGGGTGAGTATCGCCAAATTCGCCACCAACTGAGTCACATCTTTGGCTACCATCGGCGCTTGCCGGTTCATTTCCGGAATCAAAGCATTCAGCTCTTTCGTTGTCGTCGCCAACTGTCCTAGTACGACGCCCAGGTTGTCATTTCGAGTCGCTTGTCTGGAGAGCTTCACTACCTCCACTGACATGATATTCAAATTTTTCAGCAAAGGTTCCACTTGGTCAAAAGCATTGACGAAAGATTGAGTTCTATTTTTATCCAGAAAGGCCTCGGCCAAATGCCGCAAGTTATCGACCATGTTATTCATCGTACTTAAAGTTTCACCGAGATTGCGCCCACTCATGAGAGTCATCAAGTCAATTGTCTCTTTGGATGCAACCACTTCTTCAGCAGCCAGAGGCGGAGCCTGAGCGGAGCCAACTGCGACGTCGATCACGCGCTCACCAATAACAAAGGGACGGATCAGCTGCGCAACTGAATCTTGTTTGATCTTATCTGCAAACTTGCTCAGGACATAAAACTTCACTTCGATTCGATTGTCCGAAGTCAAAGAAATTTCCTGAACACTCCCCGCCTTCAGCCCTTGAATCTGCACAACGGTGCCTGGATGAATCCCGTCGGCGTTGACAAAGGAAGTCGACCAGTAGACTTTTCGCTCAAACCATCCTTGCTTTACAGCGACACTGATCATCGAGAGAAAAAATCCGAAAATAGCTACTGCAACGAAAAGTCCAGCGATCCGCTCGAATTTATTGAACTTCAAAATATTCATAAGCAGACAACCTTTTTTTCTCCGTCAATCACGTCTTTATGAATCTGACCACAATCGATAAAAATTTCTTCGTGTCCAATGCAGTTCATGAGTTTGTCATCAAACGAACTGATAAACACATGTTGTGCTTTTCCTTGACGGCGCATATCCGAAATCAAATCAAAGTACTTAAGAATCGTCTCTTGCCCCACCCCGACCGAAGGATCATCAAGTAGGATCATTTCGGGCTCAGTGATAATCGCTCGGATCAAGCAAGTCAGCTTTCTCACGCCCCCAGGAACGAGAGCCGGCCGTTGATCTTTAAACTTGCTCGCACCTAGCTTTTTAAAAACTTCAGAAGCCCTTTGGATGGCCTCTTTGCGCGAACAAATTTTATGATACTCAAGAGGCAAAGTGACATTCTCAAGCAAGGTTCGGTTGTTGATCAGGCCTCCGAAATCAAATCCATAGCCGATATTCAGTCGCAACGGCAAAAAGTCTTCAAAGGACATCTCAGCCACATTTTGGTTGTTGATCAAATACTTGCCCTGCGATGGAACTTGCAATCCGGCCATCAATTGCAAAAGAGAAGATCGTCCTGCACCCGAAGAAGCCTTCACCCAAACAATTTGATTCATCGGAAAATCAAAATCTGTCTGATCAAATAGCAAATCCTGCCCCTCGAAACCAAATTTTAAATTTTCAAATTGCAAATTTTGAATGGTCATAGGACTCCGAGCTTCATTAGCTGACTGAGGTAAAAAAGTGAAGTGACTGATAAATTGAAAACGACAACATAGATGATGCTATTGACCACAGCTTGAGTGGTGGCCACTGGCACTTCGGTGTGGCTGCGAGAGACTGACAGACCTTGGTAGCAAGAAACCACAAAGATAATCATTCCGCCGAAAGTGGTTTTGAGAAGGAATAACCAGAGGTCCTCGAAAGCAATTGCTGAGGCCAAAGAATCCAAATAAAAGTTTAAGGGCAGATCTTGGATCAACTTGGTTAGAAAGAATCCACCGATCAAAGCGATGACTGTAAAATAAAATGACAAGCAAACGACACTGATCACTCCGCCAATCATGCGTGGAAAGACGATATAGCTCAGGGGATTGATTCCCATGCTTTCAAGAGCTTCTATCTCTCGGTTGGCTCGCATGTTGCCAACTTCAGATGCGACAGCAGTTCCCGAGCGAGCAATCACGATGAGAGCTGTCATTAGGGGCCCTAGCTCTCGCACGATGATCACGACCAAAAGATTGCCGATCATTTGTGTTCCACCAAATAAATTTAAATTCGAAGAGGATTGCAAGATAACGATCCCACCACTTGCCAACGCCAAAACTGTGACAAGCGGAAGGGCTTGCCATCCAGTGAAATAAATCTGCGCTGAGATGACTGAGTAAATAGTACGGAAACCTTGCGATTGATCTTGCAAAGTTGCACGAATCGAGATGTAAACCATCAAGAGAACACGAGCCGTGTACTCTAGATTGCTGGTCACAGTTCGACCCAAACGATCGTTGCTTTTTAAAATGAATTTCCAAATCAATTTGAGAATCATATGAAAGGTTATCGGCTCAATAAGACTTTCAGTTGATTGCCGACGAGGCCAGTTTCGGTCTGAGGTGGCAAAGGCTAGCTGATTTGCAAAATCTTAAAAGGCCCAGAGACTGTAAAAGAGGGATTTCAAGACTTCAGTCGAGACTTCTACTAGGGTGGATTCAGCTCGTCCTGGATGAACTGCAAAACGAGTGATGGTTAGATTGGGTGGATAAGTGGCCTGAAAAGTTCTTATGGCCCGGTACATATGAACGTTTGACGTGACCAAAGCCACATCTCGACAGCCAAGAGCTTCAACGATCGGCAGAGTCTGTTGAGCGTTGCCATAAGTGGTATTCGATCTGCGATCCAACACCACGTCTTTTTCATGAACATTGCCGTAGAAAGTCCACAGGGGAAATATTTCGCGCAACTGAGCATTGGCAAAGACTCCGGAAATAATTAATTTACGGACTTGGCCTCGAGACAGGAGATCCAATCCTTCTCGCACTCGGTTGGAGCCACCCGTCAACACCACGGCACAATCAGCAGTGACATCTTCACTCCAAGAATTAACCGGCTGAGCCGCCACTTTCTGATACTCGCGCAAAAAAACGACGGAGAAGACCGTGAGGAACAGCAAAAAACCAATCACTTCCATGCGACGAAGAAAACGAAATTTATTTGAAGGCGAGGACTTCGATCTCAACATTCACTCCCTTAGGAAGTCCTGCAACAGCCACAGTGGATCTTGCCGGAGGCTCTTCTTTGAAGAATCGACCATAGACCTCGTTCACAGCTGCAAAATCACTCATGCTGGTTAAATAAATCGTCGTTTTGACAATATTTTGAAACCCAACGCCGGCTTCTTTGAGCAAAGCTTCGATGTTTTTCATGACCAGCTCCGCCTGGCCTTTGATATCGCCACTGAGAACTTCGTTGGTGACAGGATCCAATGGAATTTGTCCGGAGCAAAAGAGAAATGGGCCGGATTGCACAGCTTGGGAGTAAGGGCCAATGGGTGCCGGAGCATTTTTTGTCAGAATGATTCTTTTCATAAAACCTCTGTTTGCTTTGTTTAGATTTAAATTTACATTCTGCTTTGTTCTCTACTTTTTTGTCTCTCTACTCTGACTAGAATTAAAATCTGACTAGAAGTAAAAAATAATTCCAGCATTAACAAAAGAGTCTCCCAACGTGCGAAAGCGAACTTTCTTCATGTTGGTGACACCCATCCCCGTTTCGAAATTGAATCCGAGGGAGTCAAGTCCCTGGAAAAAGAATTCGCCACCAGCCACTGCCGACAACTCAAATCCTGACTGCTTGCTGGTTTCTATCCCTACCGTCTGCTCTTGATTGACCAACCCCAAATTGCCACCCATAAAGAAATTCATTCGCTCTTCTTTGAAAATGATCCGCCGAACTCCACCAAGGAAAGCAAATTTCGAATTGTTTTCATCTGTATCGACTCCGAGAGAGCCAAGGACGCCAATTTCCGGCGATGGATAATAAACCGTGGCAATGCTCGGAAGACTCATACTGACCAAAGAATTTCTATAGCCGATACCCAGGCGCGAAGTTAGATCTTTGCCGTGGGCCACCGAACTCAGCACTCCCATTGCCAAAGCCGCCAGTAAAACATGTCGCAGAAACAATGAATGAAGTGATGTCATGAATTTCCTTTTGCCAAGTTGAAAAGGTATTGAAGCCATTCCCATCCAGAGGAGCAACAACAAATCTAGAGGCAACATGTCAATCTGCTAGGTTTGCAGCTTTCATAGACAAATTCTCGGATTTTTGCTGAGATATCAGCTGTTCAAGGCAATCTGGGGATATAGCTCAGCTGGGAGAGCGCTTGCATGGCATGCAAGAGGTCGTCGGTTCAATCCCGATTATCTCCACCAAAACTACGGTCACGGATCTCACATCAATGCTTTCCTGATCTGACAAATGGCTAGGACGACTACTAAGATCTGCGTAGCTGTTTTAGCATAAGACATGACAATAAAAAAAATCGCTCCTTTATCTATTTTAATCATTGGCTCCATCTCGCTTGCTTGCATGACAGTTGCTCCCAAGCAGGCTGCGAAAAATCAGATTAAGAAATTTTTGTGACACTCGCAGCGAAAGCCCGCAAGCGAGATCGCAAAATTCGCGGACTTAGCTCAGTTTCAAACACTTGAATCAAAACTTGGCAATTTGCTACTTGCCAATAATGCAGAGTCTACAGTTCTCAGTCTTCCAGTGACGCTTGAAAAAAGCACTTATCATCCATTCGGTGACGGTCAAAGCAATGCGAAACTGAATTTGGGAACTAATTGGAAGCAGAACGATTTTCCAGTGGTAGGGATTCAGAAGATGGTGGCAGGCAATTCAACTCGGGACTATGTTTTTCATCCAAGTCTGAATATCACTGACTATAAAGAAACTCCGATGCCTGATGGCTGGTACAAAGTTCAACCGAAGGGCTGGACTGACACTTTTTATTTTTCCTACAAGACCTCAACATTAGGGTTGAACAAATTTCTAAGCGGCATTCCTGAAGCTTACCGCACATTTTCAAAGAACCGCATCGCTCCAAATATCGCAAAGCTGCCGAAAGGCTCAGGCAGTGCAGACTTTGAGAATTTAGGTGAAGGGTACAACTCGAAACCCTGGCTTGCTGATAACGTGCATGGGCTTTTTCCTAACGACAGTGGGAGTAAAACTGCGCTAGGCGGAGTGCAGACTTGGGGGATTGTGGATAAACAATTTGGTCCCTTCAAAAATTTATACACGTGTTTTGAGGCTCGTAATATTGTCCAAGAGAAAGCGACGGGTGTGCCCAGCGGAGCTGGCTGGCACTTGATCGGCGATGCGGCTGAAACCGTCTTGAACAATCTAGAAAATTTAGCAATCCCTGTGGCTGTTGGTCAGACCCATTCATTTCCGCAAACTGCCTACGGCCTGTCTGAGTCGATCACGGCGACATGGCTGCAAGCAGACCAAGTTCTCGTTGGTCCCAAGGGAACATTTCATTGGTATCTAAATCCATACGAGTCCACAGTTTGCACCGAAATCTGGGTGCACAATTGCGTTCCAGATCTTGCCAACAACTGGGGATTCAAGTGCCTGTAATAAGTCCATTGGTTACTGGCACCAGTGCTTGTCTTCTTTTTCGAAATCGGAAACAATAAAGTATGAAAACAATCCGTTGGACCTGGTTGCCTCTGATCCTTATTTTCATTCTTACCGGTCTTTTTTATTTTTTCATTTACTATAAAACATCAGCAAGAACGACGCTCGGATGGGTTGGGTTTTTTCTAATTTTTAGTTTGATTTACTCGGTGGTCGCTGTCCTTCGTAATTTACTTAAACGCTCTTGGCTTTGGGCAATGACTCAGATCGTGGGCACAGTTGGAGCAAGCGTTCTGCTGATTCCCGCCCTTTATTTGCTAACTACGGTTGCGAGTATGGCTTTAGTGAAAAATCGCTTGGAACCAATAACCAGTAATATTTCGCGAATTTTGCAAGACTTGCAGATAAATTGCTCAGCGGCCATTTCTCAGTTATGCGCAGACAAGGCTAATAACCTGGAGACTTTAGTTATTTTTGGGCCGCACAGCTCCTCAACACCCAACATCCGAAAGCTGCTTTAAAGCAATGGGCGTGGATATTCTGTTTCCACCGCTAGCGAGCCCTCGACAATTTGGTAATGCCAATCTACCCGTAGGAACAGTGGTCGTCCGAAGTCGCGGACGCGTGGTTTATGCCAATGTTCCAACTAGCTGGGACTCTAGTTTAGTCTAATCTCGCCTGCCGGTTAGCCGACGTACTTCATGACATCCTCATTTCCCCATATCATATTTCCGTATGGGACATCTTCAATAGACCAGGTCCTAAACAAGAGCCGGTTCGTTCGCAAAATTTCCATGTTGGCGAATTTACATGGATTTGCGAGCAATCTCAAGTTGCGCTTCAGAAAGGATACGAATGTGATTTGCGGAAGCTACCGGATCAGGTTTGGTGAAAATATATTTGGGGAATTAGGGGTCGCGATTTCTTTGTACGCGAAGTTAATCATGCTCGATTGAACGGAGCTGCAGAGGCAATTGAAGGTAGTTGGGTATCCGACCGAGGAAGACGGAGACCTGCCACATTTCGAATGGTTCAAACCGCTTTAACCTAGTCGTTTTTAAATATTGATTGGCTTAAAATTTTACCGTCGTAAAATCTTTTAAGCGGCAAGCAAAGTGAGCAATATGACTCAAAACAAGACCGACAAACACCTTGAATTTTGACAGTGCCCGAGGTTCCACTTATAATAAATAGCTCAGGGGAATCTATGTCGGAACAATCGAAATATTCACGTCGTAAATTTTTGCGCTTAACTGGACTTGCGGCCGGGTTCGGTGGGGCCGCTTTGTTTTTTCAAAACTGC
>JAYTZS010000072.1:0-5940 GCA_043741885.1 Bdellovibrio sp.
GCTATCAAAGTCTAAAAGCACAAAAACTTCAGAGCGAAAGTCTTCACTCTACGTCCGTTCACCAGAATTCTTAGCTGGGGACCTTCCTCTGTCCCACGAACACTCAGTATTGATTTCCGCGCGCATCAAGTGTTAGGTTTACTTCACTCAACTATGTTTCCTCAGGAGCCTGGAGCCTGGCGGTTGAATTTCTTAATTTCATCGGCAAGGACGTGGAATGGTAACAGGTGACTCTCTTGGATGAGCACCACAGCTAATTTTTGGGGACCCCTGTTCAATTTGCCGATCAATTGATTTTTTTCTGGAATGACCACGGCGCCGTTGAAGCGGAAGGCACTCAACTCCGCTTGAATTACGAACGAACCTTCAGCGAAGAATCAAAGCTTTTCAACGCTGGTACAGTACTCTTTTGCGAAATGCTTTAGTGTCGATAATTTGTTTGCTGTGTAAGAAACGAGTTCACTGGCAACATTTGAGACCGAAGCTACCGGCAGGGGGTTGAAGGGCGGCACCTCTCTGCACTTGTTTTTTACTTGTTTTTTACTTGTTTTTTTAAGCATGCTTGCGATCTTTCTTCTTCGAAATTGCAAAAGTGGTCCTCAGATATCTCTCTGACTAAGATTTTAAAATTGCACTGGCCGTTCGCTCAGCGAGAGCTGTTATTGTCAAAAGCGGAGTTGCAGATAACGAATGTGGAATGACGGAAGCGTCCATCACATAAAAGTTTTTGTGGAAGCCACCCTTCGGGTCATAAACTTGTCCCAAATGATTGACAACTCCAGTAGCAACATTCTGACCCATCGGACAACCACCCAGAGGATGGGTGGCCTGGACTTTTTGGCCAAAAATTGTTGTTCGTGGGTTCGCAAAAAATGTTCCGCCGTTTTGAGCAGTAAACTGTCGCATCACGCTTTCGATGCGCTTAAACGTGGGCTCGTTTAAAACATCTTTCCACTGATAATCAAAACTATTTGACTCTCTGTCGTAAATAAATTTTCCGCCGGAAGAATCATGGCCGCATGCAAAGTACAACATCGAATGATTTAAGGCGCCTTCTTCACTTGATCCTAAACAATCTTTTTTAATTCTGATTATCTTCTGATCACGGTCTTTGGCAGACAAACTCGCATACATAGAAGTTTTATTTATGAGGGCATAGGAAGCTAAGACTCGAGCCACGGTATCTGATAGGGCTGAGGGAACTATGCCATCCAAAAGTAAAAATTGAGACATGACATCATTATTCAGGGAAGGAGCTCTGAAATTAGCATAGGAAGAAATGATCGCACCCTGATTTCCCTTTCCCAACTTCAAATTAACCTGGGCACTGGCTGTTATATTCGTTTGCTGATCCGTATTATAAGACAAACCCATCACATCACCGTTCGCTGACAGACGAGTTCCGAGAGCCGCTGAAAAATCAAATTTCTCGCACTGCGAGCGCATCAAAATCTCGGTTGAGCCTTTGGCTCCAGCCCCTAGAAAGACGAGATCAGCAGAAATCTTTTTTCTAACTGGCAGGCCAAAAAAGGAATTCGTGATTTTTAAATTTAAGACATACTTTGAGTCTTTCTTCTCAATATTTTCAACTTCAACTTGGGTGAATATCTCCGCACCCTTTTTGTAAGCCATGTATAAGTAGTTTGTTAACAATGTGTTTTTCGCGCCGAAATTGCAGCCTGAACAGCAATTTCCGCATTGAGTACAAGGAGCCTGGGGATATCCGAACTCATTTGGCCTTGTCGTAGTTCCAAAAGAATCATTGCGAATATTTAGATTCAGCTCGTCCCATTCTCTTTTTGCCAAGGTCGAATTAATTTTATGAAGTTGAGATTTGGCGAATCGAATCTGATTCAAACGATTCGGCTGAAGAATACTTTCAGCCAATTGGTAGAAATTTTCAAGCTGTCCAGATTTCGCATCCTGAGCAATCTCAGTGGGCCACACGGATTGCTCAAAAACATTAAATTCGGGACGAATCGCAATGGCAGCATTGATTAACGAGGTCCCTCCCAAACCATTTCCAGAAACAATTTCAAGGTCCCTACCAGGAGCAACATCGATCAAACCCAGCGGATTTCCCGGGCCCTTTAAGGCACTCACCAATTGCTCTTGAGTTTCGGGGAAATCTCCAGGATGCCACTCTTTACCCCTCTCCAGAAGGCAAAGATCACCGTACCTAGCACTCAACCGTGCTGCTAAAACCGAAGCTCCATAACCTGAACCAATAACTACGGCGGTATAATGATTTTTTAAACCTGAAATCGGCTTCGATAAACGATAGCCTAAAGTTCCCAGGGCACTAGGTCTTCTGGAAGCCATCCCCGCTTCTCCGCCAGAGCCCGAAGGCTTTTGTAGCAGATTGGAGCAACCACTCAAAGCTAAGGCTAGAGAGCTAGCTAAAAATTCACGTCTTGAAGATTTCATAGATTTTTAAGGTACCTTTTTAAAGCTTTATATAAAGGTATCATCAAAGGCCTCAATATGTGCCTATTTAAACTGCCGAGCTATCTCATCGTCCAGCTCGATAGGGCCGGTACGCACCGATGAGAATACAATCGATGAGAATACAAAGGTTAGACAGACTTCAAAATTCTGTTTAAACTGAAGATGCATTCTGAGACTCGATTTCAGGATCTCACCCCCGCCCGTCATAGGAAACTTGTGCAGGAATCCGAAGCTTATGCTTGGCAGTTTTACGAGCAGAAAAAGGCGAATGTTCTGAAAAAGAATTGGAGAATTATGCGAAAGAAAGAATGCCCGAACTGTGGTGGCCCAGTCACCAAGTTTGAAACTGGAACAATGAAAAGGCTCAGTCACTTTTGTCCCCGCTGTCAAAAACCGGAATTATCTCGTCGGGAGATGGACCATGAGTCGCTTTGATTACACTCAAAACTTTGTCAAAATAGATTTTCGAAAAAGTCCCGAACTTTATCAGGTCGGTGTTGGCGAACAAGGTGTGTTGCTTGTTGAGCCGTATAAAACCGAGCTGGTTGCTTTGTGGCGATTTAAAAATCCTGAGATCGCCCGAGCCTCAGCAGTAGCTTTGACTAGAAGGTTTGCCGAGTACCTGCAGGAATCTGATTTTGTTGGAATGGATATGGCCCGCAAGTTCTTGCAAATGGGCTACACTCGCTCGAGGCGATATGCCAACCATCGTTCCGGGAGAAAATATCTCGGCCCTGTCCCCTCGGATAAGAAGGGTCAGAGCGGTAGCCACGGCCGTGCAATACTCCCAAAGGATATGGACCCTATCAAAGCCCGCTCAGCCGAGATTTTTTATCAAGCCTGGCAAAAGGTGGAAGCCGTAATCAAGTACCGGCGGATGCGGCAAGAGTGGAAATTGTGGTATGGATAGTTTTATCAATTTGTAAATCCCCCGCCTCCCTGCGATCATTTGAAATGAGAAAAATAATATCTTAAGAAGGAGCATCGATGTCGATCAAGGTCAATTTGCTGATTGCCTTCATGCCGCTATTTTTCTGTGCTTGCCAATCCGTCACAGTGACAAGTCCTTTGCCTTCAGTGGATTCACCGGAGCTCCGACCGGCCGAGCGTATTTCATTTGAAGCTGGGATTGGACCGGCAGGCTCGATTGTGATTTCAAAAAATGCAGGTGCCAGACCCCCCGACATTGGAGTCGGCGAGATCAACCCTGACTACAATGTATATGGAGATGTTGGCTACTATCCCAGTTCACGCTGGGTCGTCAAAGCTGGCCTTTTTGGCGGGCCTTTCCCCTCAGGAATTTCTCTGAAAGCTCAGTACCAAATTTTAGGGGCAAGTCAGGATGAATCTGAGATTGGCAATCAATCTCTCTCGGCAAGCATCGAAGGCCTGGTGGAAAAAAATACCTCCAGCGGTGACCAGGAACGTTTCGGTGGACCTGGACATCAAGGTTGGAAAGGGCATGGCAATTTGAACAGCGCGATGGCTTCTTTGTCTTATGGATGGAGAACTTCAAAGCAAGGGCTGTGGTTCCTAGGTGGAGGATACGGCGCTTTTAGAACAAGTGGCAAAATTGAGCAGACTGCCACCGACACAGACCCAGGCGGCGACTACGATATTCCCGATCGCGCCGGCAATGCTTCAAGCGTCGCTGTCGGTTATGATTTTCAGTCCGGTCGTGTGATAAACATCATCAGCAAGCTGGTTTATTATCACATCAATCATGATCACTTCGCAATGGACCGAGGCGGCCTCGAGATCTCAGCCTCATTTCGTTAGCTCAGTCTGACCTCTCACTTGCCGCAAAACCAACGCAAACCCAGGGAATCTTCTTTCCATCGCCCGTTCATTGTTCCACTCAGTGTGGGTTGGTGATTTCAACTTTAAAAGATGATCCAGAGGGTTCGAAAAACGCACGCTTTCTTCTCGATAATTTCTTTAGCGAATTGGGATCTTTCTAGTTTGAGTGGGTATTTTGTGTAGCTCTAGTTGTCCAATGAAGCCAGACTGGTCTTCATAAGTCGCAAGCCTAGGCGGTGCACGATTGAGATGCGTGGGCGCGACTTTACTTGTGCTTGAGTGCAAGCCCAAGTCCTAAAAAAAGGGGCTTGTTCACGACATTTTTGTGAAGCCAAAAATTTTATCCGGGTCTACTACGGAATTGCCACTTCTCAATAAAATTGAGTTATCCACAAATATCAGTGAAAAATTCTTTTCTGAATTTCCTCGACCAGAGATTCTTTTCTCACAGGCTTGGTCAAGTGACTGTCACAGCCGGCTTTCAGTGATTTTTCGGCATCATCTCTGAGAGCTTGTCCTGTTAGAGCTATGATTGGATGCTTGAAGCCATTTTGGCGAATTTGTCGAGTTGCTTCTAAGCCGTCCAACAATGGCATTTGGATGTCCATCAAAATCACATCGAATTCGTGGTTTTTAACTGCATCGATAGCTTCCAGTCCGTTGCGAACATAGGTGATTTTTGCACCCTCTTTGCTCAGGTACATTCGAATCAGAGTCTCGTTGTCCTCTGAATCTTCTGCCAACAAAATTCGCACGTTTTCCAAGCGATTTGTTTTTCTCAACTGACCAAGGATTTTATCAGCTAGAGTCGGAGCTTTCTTTTTGTTGGTAAACGGAACTCCCTTGAGCTCGCCTGGGGGTAGTAGCAGGGAAAAACACTGTCCATCGCCGAGCTCACTTTTGTGCATCTCCAGGCGGCCGCCTAGGACTTCAGCAAAGCGCCTTGAGAGGGCCAATCCGGGTCGAACAGAGGATGCCGAAACACTTTGATTGAAAGAGGATTCCAATTCATCGAACTTAAACCCTTCCTTGATTCGCGGTTCTTTGTTGGGTCCTGCGCCCGAGTCATCGATTTCAATTCGTAGTCGTTGATCGAGCATCGACTTTCCTTCGAAAGACAAGGAGACCAAAACGAACCCATCCCCTTCAGCATAGCGGATTGAATTGCCGATGAGATTGGTCAAAATTTGTCGAGTTTTCAACGGATCAGAAACAATTTTTTCAGGAATTGAATTTTTGAATGTAATATGAATGTCGACATTTTTTTTCATGGCTGAAGCCTTGAACGACTGGGCGATGTCATAGACCATTTCAATCAAATTAAAAGGGACTGATTCGACAATCACTTCGCCCTTTTCAATTTTTGAAAAGTTCAAGGCGTCTTCAAGAATTTGCAAAAGATGATCGCCATTGGTGATGATTCGATCGACAAATTGACTTCGATCCGCATCACTGAGATTTTGTTCTTTCAGCAAACTAGCAAAACCCAAAATAGAATTCAGTGGAGCGCGAAGTTCGGTGCTCAAGTTTCCAAGCAGTTCTGCAGATTTTAGATTCAGACCACGGTCGTCCGCGGTCATCTTTTTCTCACTTAGTTTTTTTAAATCCGTCGAGGGATTTAAATCTTCTTCTATTACTAGATTTGACTCTTCGATTCCGTGAAGATTCATAAACCCTCCTTGATTTTTTATC
>JAYTZS010000073.1:0-2019 GCA_043741885.1 Bdellovibrio sp.
GCAGTATAAATCAGAAAATTTATGCAACGTTAGGGTTATGAGTGAAATTCAAAACAAACGCATTCTGATTCTCGCGGGATCCAACCGTCGGCAATACAACTGCCCCGGTGTCGATTCCAAATCTCGAGCTCTCGCTTTGCGGGCCCAAAAGATCCTGGAGAGTTCACAACAATTCGAAATTGATTTCGAGGATCTCGGAAATATATTCGGCCGAGCGCGAATTCAAAGTTGCAATGCTTGCGTCTCGACTTCAATGGCACTCTGTGTGTGGCCGTGCAATTGTTATGAAAAGAACAACAGCAAAGAACCAGATCTGATGTGGGACCTCAACATGTACGAGCGTCTGGATTTAGCCGATGCATGGATGATTATCGGTCCGGTGAACTGGTATGGCCCGACCAGCAATTTAAAACTGATGTTTGATCGCTTGGTTTGCATGAATGGCGGCAATCCGAGAGAAGAATTGATTGACCACAAAAACCCAGAATTGGCCATGAAGCTCGAGCACGATCCGCTGTGGCAAACCTTGAGTGTGAACCATTTAGAAGGTCGGACAGCCGGTTTTTTTTGCTATGGAGACGGAGGTGGTGACGAACTGGATACCAGTGGGCGCCCCGAAGTTTTGCAGCACAAACAGTACTTCCAACCTGAGCAGGAGCCTTTCAAAAACATGCGAGACGCCTATGCGCCGCTCGTCTGGCAGTGTCGGTATGGCGGAATCGAAGTTCCTGATCTGTTGTGGAAATATCAGGAGTTTGGAAAAAATAAAAAGTACAGCGACAATCAAGCAGAAGATATGAGTGCCGAGCCAGATCTCTTCGAGCAGTTTGATCAATGGACTTCAAACTTTTCTAGCTTCATTGATTCGAAAGACTCACCGAAGCCTGGAAAATTTCGAGCGGCCAGATACAAAGCTCCGGGTCACCGAATTGCCGATCTGAAATTGTGGTTGCGAAATGCAAAAATTTTCGCTGGACTGCCTCCCGAAGATTCCTCGCCTGCCGAACAACAAGCATCGGGACTCAACAAAGACAATCTCTGGAACCGGCCGAAGTAATTTGAAAGGTTATTCGAAAGAATCACTCAGTGGATGATATCGCACGAGTCTGTCGAGCCGATTGGCTTTGTTTCGACTTCAGCAAAAAAAGCAAAGCTGACAGCAAAGCCAAACTTGCTGAAGCTCCTAGTGCCCAGGTCGGGCCGAAGTTCTCCCACAACCAGCCCGTGGTGAGGCTTGCAATCAACATGGCAATTCCAGAGCTTCCGACGAACATCCCGATGGCAGTGGCTTTTTGATTTTTCGGAGCCAACCCAATGACCATTGCTTTGCCAACACCGTCTGTTGCTGCGGAAAAAATTCCGTAAAGAAAAAGTCCTGCTAACATCACTGGCCAGCTTTGCGCCATAGCAAAAAGCCCATAAACAACAGCAAATATAAACAGCCCCAGTGAAAAAATCGAGGTCGCGCCTTTTTGGTCAGCCCAAGCTCCGACCGGATAACTGAGAAGAGCGTAAATCAAATTGTAAAAGCAATAACACAAAACCACTTGCTCAGTGGTTGCTCCTACATTTTGAATTCGCAGAAGTAAAAAAACATCGCTCGAGTTCGCTAGTGAAAAAAGAACCCAAATGGACAGGTAAATATAAAACTCGTGCGGAAATTGAGAAAGGGATTGCCACAAAGTGAGAGAATTTTCCGATAATTCGTTAGCCGTGGCTGAAGCCTTCTTCTTTCGCTTGGTCTCAGGAACCCACAGAACCAAAGCTGCAGCACCCAAACCGGGAATCAACGCCCAGAGAAAGAATTTTGAAAGTGCAATTGAGGGATAGAGAAACAACACCAGCAAGGTGATCAGCGGCCCAACAGTAGCTCCGGCCGAATCCATTGAGCGGTGAAAGCCAAAGACCTTCGCTTCATGACCGGGCGGAGCCCAGTCAGCCAGCAGAGCATCTCTAGGCGCCGTGCGAACCCCTTTTCCGAAACGATCCAAGCCGCGAGCTGAGAGTGCCTGCCACCAA
>JAYTZS010000074.1:0-5913 GCA_043741885.1 Bdellovibrio sp.
TACCGTCTTCCCGTTTTGTCCTGCACCGCAGGACAAAACGGGAAGACGGTACCTACCGCAAGGCGGTCAGTAGTTTGGTGTAGATGTTGTCGAATCCACCATTGCTCATTATCAAAATGAGGTCACCCGACTTCGATGTTTTAGCAAGTTCTCGCACAATGGCATCGGCGTCGGCAAAAGCATGCGCCGATTTTCCCGCCGCTTGCAGGTCAGAAATCAATTCATCGGTGGAAAAGCGGTCTTCCCTGTCAATTTTAGATTGATCGAAGGCTTGTGCCAGCAAAGTTTCATCGCACTGACGAAAAGCCTCGACATATTCTTTTTGGAATACTTTTCTTCTGGAAGTTGCTGATCGAGGTTCGAACACAGCCAAAAGTTTTCGCTCTGGGTATTTGGCTTTGATCCCCTTCACTGTCTCTCTGACAGCTGTTGGATGATGCGCAAAATCTTCTATCACTAGAATTCCGTTGGGCTCACCCAAAATCTCCTGTCGTCGCTTGACACCTAAAAAGCTCTTCAAGGCTGCTTGAACTGCTTCTAGATTCCAACCCAATTGGTGACTTAAGCCAATCACAGCCAAAGTATTTAACACATTGTACTCGCCAGAAAGAAGGACCTGAAATCGGCCGAGTTTTTTATTTCTAAACGAAACATCAAAAGATGTTTGCTGCTCATTGATTTGCAGATTTTGCGCCTGGTAATCTCCCCGAGTCAGCCCATAGCTAAAATTATTTTTTGCCTGGCAAACCGGCTGTAACTCTCGAACATTCGGATCCTCAACACAAGCAAGCAAAGTTCCGTCCGAAGGAATGGAACTCAGCAAGCAGCGAAAGGCCGATTTCACGGCATTTAGATCTTTGTAAATGTCTGCATGATCGAACTCACAGCTGGTCCAAATCACATGGCGCGGTTTGTAGTGGGTGAATTTGGGAACCTTATCAAAAAAAGCAGTATCATACTCGTCGCCTTCGATAACAAAAAAATCACCCTTGGGATTCTGAAAAGACTTTGAAAAATTTTTGGCAATTCCACCGATCAAAAAACCCGGCTCTTTTTCAAGACACTGGGCCACCCAAGCCATCATCGATGTTGTGGTGGTCTTTCCATGAGTCCCGCTGACACAAATTGACTGTCGGCTACCAATGATAAATTCACCCATAGCTTTCGGCAATGAGGTGTAGGGAACTTGAAGTCGCATCAGTTCCTGAGCTTCCTCGTTGTTTGCTGAAATCACATTTCCCACGATCACAAAATCAGGAACAGGATCGAGGTTCTCTTTCCTGTAACCCTTGAGAATTTGCAATCCCAAACTTTCTAATTGAGCCGACATCGGAGGATAGGGATTCTGATCGCTGCCAGTGATTTTATAACCGCGCTCCTTCAACATCCCAGCAAGACTTGCCATGGCCGTGCCGCAAATTCCCATGAAATGAATGTGACCGCCGGGCTTGATCGAAATTAGAGCTGACTTATCAATTAAATTGTTATCTAAATTGATTTTTCCATCTGCCACTGAAACCTCTTTCTTAAATTCGCTTCAAAGCTTCCATGATTCCATTGTGAATCTGGGGTCTGAGAGCTGCAAACTGTTTGTTCTCTCGGCCGTAAAAAACTCGGTTGCTAAGAATCCCAACGCTGAGATCTTGAATTGGATCATACCAAAAGGAAGTCCCGGTAAAACCCGTGTGTCCGACCGATTCGGCTGAAAAGTACTGACCCGAGCTAGATCCACCCATGGTCGGCATCATAAATCCCATCGCCCAATCACCGCGCTCAAAAGGGAGGGCTCGAGTGGAAAAAAGTTTGGCCGTACGGATTTTAACCATCGTTCTTGAAAGCCCCTTGAGCTGACTACGAAGACAAAGTCCAAACCAACCCAAGTCGTCGATCGAGCCAAAAAGTCCTGCGTGAGTGGAAACGCCTCCCAAGGCCCAGGCATTGTCATCGTGAACTTCTCCTTGGATCCTTCTTTTTCTCCAAAGGCAGTTTTCGGTCGGCGCGTAATATTTTGCGGCTGATTTCGCAATATTTTCTGGGTGAAATTCCAAAGTGGTGGCTTGAAAATTTTCGGCTTTTAATTTCTCCCAAATATCCAGAAGCGGAAGTGAGTAAAAGTTTTCAATCACGTGCCCGAGCAGAATGAATCCCAAATCGGAATACACGCTCTTGTCGGGTGAATCTAACTTTTGATTTTGCAAGATTCGAGCGGACTCGGTCCAGCGATTGAGACGAGACGACGTCAAATCAAGCTGCTGATAAAGTGGCAACCACCAGGCCAGTCCCGAAGTGTGAGTTAGGCAGTCGGTGATCAGCACCTGACTGCTTAAAAACCACGGGCAGATCTCTTGAACTTTCGTCTGCAGATTCCACTTTCCCTCTTCGAATGCTTTCATCATCACTTGAACCGTAAATATAATTTTAGTTAAAGAGGCCAAGTCGTAATAGGGAAAGGTCTCCCCCACTGCGAGATCACAGATCTTTTTTCCAGCTTGGTGAATCTGAATTTGCACACCCGGAGTTGCAGATCCCAGGGCAGGCTCGATCAGTTTGGAAATTTTCTTTTCTAGAGAAGAAAGACTCAATCTAGGCTCTTTTCTTTTTTGTTCGGTCTTTGGATGGCAGTTCCAGCTTCCGCCTCAGCTTCAGCTTCGTTTTCATTTCCAATCCAGTTGCGATCGTTAGGATTGCACCACTTTGGGTTTTTTCCAATTGAGCCAAAACTGAAAGTGGGAGGATCCGATTTTGTTCCCCATGGCCGGTCTCTAAACCTTGAAAACAGGCAATTGAGTTTTCTTTGGCGAATCGGTCAATAGCAAACTGAACGAAATTTTTCCCATCCCGTTCATCACCCCCAAGGAAATCACCAAAGATCACAGTCTTGACTGATCTAAAAACTTGGGATTGTTTGAGATGTTCTAACATTCGGTCGACTCTGTAGCCACGCTCACCCACTTCTTCGAGAAAAAGAATTTTCCCCTTCAGTTCGGGGTGGATCTGGGTAGCGATTGCACTTTCGATCACCACCAAGTTTCCACCCATGAGCGGGGCTTGAATTTTATTAATTTTGCGGGCTGCAGAATTCAAAGCTTTGAGTTGAAATTGCAGTTTCTGTTTTTCTCCGAACACCACTTGCCGGCACTCTTCAATCTGGTCGGCCGAGAGACGACCCGAAATCAATGATTCTAGCAAAGGACCATGATAGGATGGCCATCCCCACTTCTGCGACAGCCACAGATGCAAAGTGGTGATATCGCTATACCCGATGAGCATTTTTGCCTGGCGAGGTTTTTTCATTTTACAAAGTTCAGGCACCAAACGGTTGGATCCGTAACCTCCGCGCAGGCACCAAATAGCCCTGGAATCATCTGCTAGCAATGCCGTCTTGAGATGCAACAAGCGTTTTTTATCTTCGTTCGAATGAAAGGCGTGTTTTGCAAAAATGCTTTTGGGCAACCGAACTTTGAGGCCCCAACTTTGCAGCAGCTCTCGGCAGCGTTCAACATCTTCAATGGTTGAGCTCGAACCCGGTGAAACTAAATCCACAAGATCACCCTTTTGAAGGGCCGGCAGGAAGTTAACTGTTGGAATTTTGCTCATGGAATAAGGGTGTCGGATATTGACCGTCGAAGCAAGCTGCACAGAATGATTTTTCTTTTTTCAAAGGAGATTCTTTCAAAGCACTGAAAAGTCCTTGCAAGGATAAATAGGCCAAGCTGTCAGCTCCCACGAACTGACGGATCTCTTCCATGTTTTGTTGAGCCGCAATCAAACCGGATTTTTGAGGGGTGTCGACGCCGTAGTAACAGGGTCCGATTGTTGGTGGACTGGCAATTCTCAAATGAACTTCTATGGCCCCTGCTTGGCGAACCAGCGCTAAAATTTTCTGACTAGTAGTCCCGCGAACCAAAGAGTCGTCAATCACAATGACTCTTTTTCCAGCTAAAACTGCAGCTTGCGGATTTAACTTGATCTTGACTCCGAAGGCCCGCACGGCCTGTTCTGGCTGAATGAAAGTGCGGCCTACATAGTGGTTTCGGATAATTCCAAACTCGAAAGGGATTCCACTTTCTCGGCTGTATCCTATAGCCGCTGGAACTCCGCCGTCAGGAACTGGAATGATCACATCAGCATCAACTGGACTTTCTTTTGCCAGCCATGATCCAAATTGCTTTCTAGTTTCATAGACTGAGTGACCAAACACTACCGAGTCCGGACGAGAAAAATAGACATGTTCAAAAATGCACCGAGCCGGCTGAGCTGCGGCCGAGTAGCGTGTCGAATGCTCTCCATCTTCATCCACCCAATACATTTCGCCTGGTTCAATCTCTCGAACATACTGCGCGCCGATCAAATCCAAAGCACAGGTTTCGCTGGCAAGCACAGGCGCCCACTGGTCTTTCTCATTTTTTTTACGACCTAAAACCAGCGGACGAAAACCTTGTGGATCGCGAATTCCAAACATTTCTTTGTGAGTGAGAACAACGAAGCTAAAAGCTCCAATCAATTTGGGCAGTGCTTGTAGCAGACACCTGAGAATCTCTGAGCTCGGGTCACGAGAGATCAGATGAAGTAAAATCTCTGTGTCATTGGTCCCCTGGAAAATAGCACCCTGAGATTGAAGTTGATTCTTTAAGTCCTCGTTATTGACGATGTTTCCATTATGAGCCAAGGCCACAGGACCTGAGCCTAAGTTTGCGGTCAGTGGCTGAGCGTTGGTCAGAAGATTTTGTCCTGTTGTAGAGTAACGGACGTGACCGATGGCGGTTGGACCGGCTAAACGTGGAAAGTCCATTTCCTTGAAAACTTCTCCTACCAAGCCAAGCCCCTTGTGATGAATGTGCGCTCCGTTGTTTAAGCTCACAATGCCGGCGGATTCCTGACCTCGGTGTTGCATGGCGAATAAACCCAGATAAGCCAGCCTTGCCGCCTCTTCGTGATTCCAGACTCCAAAGACCCCGCACTCTTCTCGCCAAGCGCTCACGCTTTGACTCCTTGAAAATATGTTTCGAACAACTGCGACTGTTGAAAGAGCGGTCCCGAAAGTGGAGCTTGAACCAGTGACCCTAGCTGAAAATGATCTTTCATTGTCTCACCCAAATCATTGAACTCTGTGTGACTGGAAAGGTTCAAAATGCTCGAGATCTGATGCCAATTCTGTTCGAATTCCTTAAAGTCTTTCACTTCAAAAATCACTTGATACATTTTTTGCTCTGTCCACCAGGCAGCATTTTTTGCGTCGTGAATGTCCGGTAAATCTTTGGTCTGTAGTCCAGTTCCAGCCGAGCACATTTTCGCCAGGGCCAAAGCCAGCCCGCCAAACCCCACAGTTTGCGAACTCAAAACCGTCTCACTGTTTGCCACTTTTTGAATAGCAGTTAGAAAATCACTCATCTGTGAAATTTCAAATTCACCGGAAAAGTTATTTTCAAAAACCACCGGACCTTTGAACTCAATCAACACAACGCTGTGACCAGGCGCCGTGAAGTGATCCTCTGGCAAATGCGATACGTTAGAACGAAGGCCGATCAAACCGGTAGCAGGAGTGGAGACGATACTGACTCCCATTGTTTCATTGTAGAAACTGACATTACCACTGATCACAGGTGCGTGCAAAGCCAGCGAGGCCTGTTTGATCGCATCAACTGAAACGACGAATTCGGACATTATCTCTAATTTTTCAGGATTGCCAAAATTCAAACAGTCTGTCAGCGCGCAAACTTTGGCGCCCTTCACTGACATTTGCAAAGCGGGATAAAAAACAGCATCCAAGGCTCCCAATCTCGCGTCGATTTTCATCAATTGAGGTCTGCATCCCACCGCCACAGCTAGACCCCGCCCAGAATCCGGCAAGCGTAAAAAGGCAATGTCATAATTGGAACCATGAGCGGTGCTGCCGCCGACTCGTTGATCATA
>JAYTZS010000075.1:0-2015 GCA_043741885.1 Bdellovibrio sp.
TGAGCAAACCTCCGGATGGTTGCCGCTGGAAACAATCGCCAGTTCAGCCTTTGACGTTAATGACAATTTAGATTTTTACCGGACAGCAGTGAGAATTCTCGTGAAGGGGCGAAGAGTGAAGACTTTGCCTGAGAAGCTTTTGTGTTTTCGTATTTTGATCGCAAGAGCAGACGTCAGAACGCGGATGAAGGCATTGTAATCCTTGCGGTCCTTGATCTTTATCACACATTGGATATGGGACCAGTTCAAAGCCGTGCTGTAGACGCGAACCTGAAATCTCATAGCTGTGTTTCGAATCAGTTGCTCTAGTCGTCCATTTCCTGGATTGAATACACCTTTCAGATCCGACTTCAAGGTCAAATGAATTGCATGTTTGATTGAAAGCGGACGACGCCCTTTTGTTTTGCCTACAAGAAGAGAGCCACCGTGTGTTCTTTTGTACATTTATTTGATGATATAAAATTAGACTCCTGCACGAAACACCTCTTTCTATTTCCAGTTGGGTAACAGTAGCACAGGTTTTTAAGCGAATTTTTCACAGCGTCTGCACACGAATTTTAAATCGCTATTACAGGCGCCTCAGGGCTTCGCCCCTGGCCGATCGCTGAACAAGATGAGGAAATTTAAAAAAAAGAGAATATCTCTCTTTTCAGGCGAAGCTAGAGAGGAAAATATTCCGTCAACCAAAAAAATAAAAAAGAAAAAAAAGAAAAAAGAAAGTAGCGAAATGAGAAGACAACAAAAGAATATTGCCGATGAAAGAATAAACTGAGTGTAAATCAAGGATAATCTCGAATACAAGCCCGCTATTCCAGAAAAAATATCGCGACAGATTTATTTTCAGATGTTAGGCGCCAAAGATATAGATTGATGGCATCTCGAAGGTTTCAGCAGAGTCAAATCAAGAGTAGATGGGAGACAAGTAAGAAACCAAAAAATAAAATAGAAAAGCTAACTCATCAACCTAGGATTTCCCCAGGGGTCGGGGTTGGGCCCCATCCGGAAGTAGCTGCTAGCTCGATCGAGCTTCGCAGTGTTTGCGAATCGTCAAGGTTGCACACCCAGACAGAGTCCGCGCGCCAGAAAAAAGACTGTCGTCCTTCCAATATCGCAGTTGATGCAGCCATGCACTATTTAGCGTCCTTACCCTGAAAAATCCTGAGCAGCTCCAATAGAAACCGCTAACAGAAGGCGCAAAGTGAGCTTTGACTTCGCTCAAGACTCGAGCGAAGTTTGGTGTGGAGTCTGATCGCTTTCTCTCGGACCGTTTCAGAAGAGGTGACTTTGAAATTTCTTTGCCTAATCCTCAGTGTTGTCTGGATTTTGTCAGCATCGGCTGCGTTGGCAAATATTGAAACTCAATTTGTTCTTGAGTATGCAAATCCAGGCAGTCAACCTGGCGCCCAGATAGCGACCCAAACAATAACCTTGAGAGAATCCGAGAAAGAAAAAAAATTCACTCGCTTGGCGGACCAAGCTCAATGCTCCATGATCATTGGCGAAGTCACACCTTTGGTTTCCAGCTATCGGAAAATTGAGATGCTGCTGGAGTGCCAGGCTCAGTACACGAAAGTCAGTTCGGGTTTTTCCTGTCTGTCGAGTGATCCGCAGGCCTCCGCCGCTCAACTGACTGAGAGAAAAGGCAAATCGAAACAGGTGCAGGTCCACTTGTCGGGATCGCACAGAGGTTTTCATGTGGCAAATCCACAAAAGCATCATTTCAAGAGCAGAGTCACCAAACTCACTCCGGCTTGGGATTCTACCGGCTGCCAAAGTTTAGGTGAGACTCTCGACCATTTGGGAACGGAGAATCTGCGCTCGAAGGTCCGCTGCTGCTATCTCAAGTGAGCTGATCTAAATAAATGGCGTCTAAATAAATGGCGTCTAAATAAACGGCACCTAAATAAACGGACCTATAACCCGGCCGATTCCTTCCAGCAACTGACGGGCAAAAGTTTCTGGGCTGAAGGAGTGGGTGGTTTTTGCAAGACAACCCTCCACCCAATCATGGACTT